>QCFS01000008.1 GCA_003278365.1 Prochlorococcus sp. AG-363-M17
TTGCTTTCTAATGTCCCTGCAGGAAACTCAAGTATTCTTTGCTCAACCGCAAAACGATATTGACGGAGCAAAATAACTTTTCCGTCATTAGTTATGGGAACAGCTAGGGAGGCGCCTGGATGCCGGATAAGACCAAAAGTGCTTTTTATTCCTATAGGTAATTCGATTTTTTCTAGATGAAAGCTGAACTTTGGAGCTTTGATAAATGCAAGTTTCTCTAGGGTTTTTGAAGGTTCAGGATGACGTAAAGGTGACATTCAAGGTTTGGAATCTAAATCCAGCATGACGCTTTATCTCCAATTAAGGCATTTGGTCCTAGAGGAAGCTTTCTAACCAGTTTTGATCTTTAGGCATTATTCGAGGTGGCTTTTCATCACTTGTTAGAGCTGCTGCCAAAGGAACAATTACGAAACTTCGTTCAATAAGTCTTGGATGAGGGAGCGTGAGTTCATTCTCTTGGAGATGCAATCCTCCCCATGCCAAGAAATCAATATCTAAAGAACGTGCTCCCCATTTTTCTTGAGAGATTGTTCTATCTCTGCCAAAAAAATTTTCCAGGCGAAGAAATCTGCGAAGCAATGCAAAAGCTGCTGCTTTTGAAGGGGGCAATTCGGAGAGCTGTCTCCCATCAACAACTAAAACAGCATTTATGTAATCAGGCTGTTCAGGTGGACCTCCTAATGGTTCGGTCCCAAACAATGGAGACCATCGAAAACGCAAGTCTTCATATTTTTTTGTTTTTTGGGCATTTCTCTCAATGTCTTGATAAATCCAATTATGGATTTCTTCCTCGAGTTTTGGTCTCACTGCATTGAGTGTCTTGTGGGGAGGGCCTATAGGGCTCGGGAGATTTGCTCCTAATGAGATAGCAATAGTTGCAGGTAGGGAATTGTTTAAGGAAGACATGCGACGATCAGCGAAACTGGTTTATAAGTAATTGATTGCACGAAGCCTCATGGTTGCAAGTGGCCCTGCTAATTCGGTGAGTGCATCAAGTCCGAATGATCGGTTTGCCAAGGAGATCGCAAATCGTGCTTTCCCACTTGCAGCTGTTACAGGTCATGGAACCTTGAAGCTTGCTTTGCTTCTTGCAGCAGTAGATCCAGGTCTTGGGGGAGTAATTATCGCGGGGGGGAGAGGAACTGGTAAATCAGTTTTAGCAAGAGGCTTGCACGCTCTTCTGCCTCCAATTGAGGTGCTTGACCTTTTGACTCAGTCTGAGGATTCTGTCGACAAAGAAAATCCTCGCCCTTTTGGGAGAAATCTTGACCCTCATTCCCCTGAAGAGTGGGACGAAGGGACAAAATTGAAACTTGCTAATGAATATGGGGTAGTTGTAGATAAAGGGTTTGAAGAAAAGATTCCTGTAAAGGTCATTCCAGCTCCCTTTGTACAAGTGCCTATAGGAGTTACAGAAGACAGATTGGTTGGTGCTGTTGATGTCCCAGCTTCTTTGTCAAGTGGTACGCCAGTTTTTCAGCCAGGATTGTTGGCTGAGGCACATAGAGGTGTCCTTTATGTGGATGAGTTGAATTTGCTTGATGATGGAATAGTTAATCTGATGTTGGCGGCTGTAGGGGCTGGAGAAAACAGGGTTGAACGGGAGGGATTAAGCCTTGTGCACCCTTGTAAGCCACTCCTTATGGCTACTTATAATCCTGAGGAAGGAGCTGTTAGGGATCACCTGCTTGACCGATTTGCGATTGTGCTTTCAGCTGATCAATTAATTTCTAATGAACAACGTGTCGAAATAACAAATTCGGTTTTATTGCATGGACAATGCAGTGAAAGTTTTGCTGCAAAATGGTCTGAGGAAACAGAAGCTTTGGCAACACAGCTTCTGATAGCCCGTCAATGGTTGCCAGATGTTCAGATTGATTCCGAACAAATAGCTTATTTGGTTCAAGAAGCTATTCGCGGAGGCGTAGAAGGCCACAGATCGGAACTTTATGCAGTTCGTGTTGCAAGGGCCCATGCGGCATTAAGTGGTAGGGACAAAGTTGATGCCGAAGATTTGCAAGTTGCGGTAAGGCTAGTTATTGCTCCTCGTGCATTGCAGATTCCTCCTCAAGATCAACAGATTGAGCCCCCCCCACCAGAAGATCAACAACAGCCTCCACCTCCTGTAGATCAGTCTGAAGATGAAGACTCTTTAGAAGATGAAAGTGAAGATCAGGATGAGGAAACTCCTGAGGATCAGACACCACCTATTCCAGAAGAATTCATGCTTGATCCTGAATCGATAGCAATTGATCCAGACTTACTTTTGTTTTCAGCAGCAAAATCTAAAAGTGGAAACAGTGGTAGTCGCTCTGCAGTTCTTAGTGAAAGCAGGGGACGTTATGTCAAGCCAATTATTCCTCGTGGTCCAGTTCGACGAATAGCTGTCGACGCAACATTAAGAGCTGCAGCCCCTTACCAGAAAGCACGCCGTGCTAGACGACCGGATCGCAAAGTCATAGTGGAAGAGGCTGATCTTCGAGCGAAACTTCTTCAGAGGAAGGCCGGTTCTCTTGTCATCTTCCTTGTTGATGCAAGTGGATCTATGGCTTTAAATCGTATGCAAGGAGCAAAAGGTGCTGTAATTCGCCTGCTCACTGAAGCCTATGAAAACCGAGATGAGGTTTCACTGATTCCTTTCAGAGGGGAGCAAGCTGAAGTCTTATTGCCTCCCACTAGATCCATTACAGCAGCCAAGAGAAGACTAGAGGTTATGCCTTGTGGGGGCGGTTCCCCTTTGGCGCATGGTCTCACTCAGGCAGCAAGAGTTGGGGCGAATGCTTTGGCTACAGGAGACCTTGGCCAAGTAGTCGTTGTGGCAATTACCGATGGACGTGGGAATGTCCCTTTAGGGACTTCTTTGGGTCAGCCTGACCTGGATGGTGAAGAGCCTGTTGATCTCAAGCAGGAGGTGCTTGATGTTGCCAGCCGATATCGAACTATTGGTATTCAGTTGTTAGTTATTGACACTGAGAGGAAGTTCATTGGAAGTGGTATGGGGAAAGATTTAGCAGAAGCGGCAGGCGGTAAATATGTTCAATTGCCGAAGGCTAGTGATCAAGCAATCGCATCAATTGCTATGGATGCCATAAATGATGTCAAGTAGCATATAATTTTTTTTTATTTTCCATGAACTTTGACCGCCTTCTTCTGGGGTTAATATATGTAAGTTACCTCTTCATTTTTTCTGGATAAAGTTCACTGAAAAGAGCCCCTAGGCCAATAGTTACACTGCGAACTGAATCAACAAACTTAGGATCACCTGTAAGATCTTCGATATTGCTACCGACAGCATCTATTTTAGCGGTAAGTGATTTTGCGGCACTGACCGTATCTTTAAGCTCTGAGATTGTTTTGGGGTTATTTAGTGCTGCAACAAAATTGTTTATGTGACTGGTTGCTTCATTGAGGTTTTCGATTATAGGAACAGCTCTTTCTAGCTCAGCTTTTAGTTTCTTAATTAAGTCATCTACATCTTCAATTAGTTGTTTTTTTTCTGCATCTTTGAGAATCTTTTCAAGAGACTCTGTAACTGTTGAAATGCTTGCGACTGATTTGCCCTGGATATATGCTCCATCACATAAAATCTTAGTGCTTTGACAGTCGGAAGAGAATGGCATTGGTGACTTTAAGGTGTTTAAATCTCCTTCACTCACTAAAGCAACTTGAGAATCTCCTCCTAGCAGAGAGCCTTTAGATACGTTTGCAAATACAGGCAATGGAAGGCGTAATTCACTGTGATCTATCTCCAAAGTTGCTAAAACTGTTTTTGGAGTAACCTCGATTTTGCTGACAGTTCCTACAACAATTCCTCTAAAAGTAACAGGAGATCTCTCTGAAATCCCACTTGCATCAGGAAATTTTGCTGTTACTCGCCAACCTTTAGCACCTAATCTAATGGAATTCATCCATGAATGAATTCCAACGCAGGATACTACTGCTCCAATTATGGAGAATCCAACTAAAGCATCACGAATACTTCTTCTCATGAGATTAGTGCTCAGTATGTTGCATGGGGCCTTGCAAACTTCCGGTTCTAAATTGAACTACATAGGGGTTGTCAGTGGTTTTGAATTCATTAATTGATCCAGTCCATTGAAACTTACCTCCATAGAGCATTAGAACCCTCTCTGCGCATCGCTCGATTGTGCTTCTTACATGACTCACCACAACTGAACAACCTTTTGCCACTGTAGTTGTCTTTACTATTAGGTCCTCTATACGTGTGCATGCCACTGGATCTAGTCCAGCAGTTGGTTCGTCATATAGCACTATTGGCATAGATTGCTTGTCAGAACTTGGCTCATTTAGGAGGGCTCTGGCAAAACTAACCCGTTTTTGCATTCCTCCACTTAGTTGTCCTGGAAATTTGTCTGCGACGTCATAAAGTCCAACGGCTTCAAGACATGTCATTACTTTTTCTTTGATTTCGGTCGACTTGAGTCGACCTCCTCTCATCAAGATAAAACCAACATTTTCTTCAACTGTTAAAGACCCAAGAAGTGCAGGGTTTTGAAAAACTAATCGAACATCAGGAGGATTTTCTTGGTCAAGCCTTAAATATTCCTGCTCCTCCCCAAAAATTTTTACTTCTCCATTGGTTGGCAGTAATAATCCTGCGAGTAGACGAAGTACGGTTGACTTCCCTGATCCAGAGGGTCCAACAATTGCGAGCCTTTCTCCGGGTTGCAGGGATAAATTAACCTCGTCCAGGACTAAATTATCTCCCCATTGCATAGATAGCTCAAGCATCTCTACAACATTCATGGTCAAACTCTCCCGAACTCAATAGAGACTTATCGTCATAATGCCTAGGATGTAGAACTATGAAAGCCTCTTTAGAGTTTAAAAGTTATTAACGGTTGAGCTCCCCAAAAAGATTTGACCTCGCCGCAACAACCCACTAAAGAATCTCGTGTCGCTAAGCGTCGGATGCATCAGCGCCTCATAGAAAGGCGTCGACAAAGGATTTTAAGGACTTCACAGCAAAAAGATTTTGTTTCACGCTCTAGGCGTGCTTTTAGCTGGTTGATGCCAGGCCTTGTGGTTAAAAGGTGGATGCTGACATCTGGGCTGGGTCTTCTATTAGCTCTTCTTGGTGCGGCTATATGGGCAGACCTGAAGCCAATTTATTGGATGATTGAGACCCTCAGTTTTGTTCTTGCTGCAATTACAAAGGTTTTGCCTAGAAGCATTACAGGACCCATAGTTTTGATATTTGGTGGGGGACTTATTTTGTGGGGGCAAAGTAGAAGTTTTGGATCTATCCAACAAGCTTTGGCTCCTGATAAAGACACCGTATTAGTAGATGCACTTCGTGCTAAGAGCAAATTAAATAGAGGACCAAATATTGTTGCCATCGGAGGTGGCACGGGCCTTTCCACGTTGTTGAAAGGCCTTAAGCGTTTTAGTAGTAATATCACAGCAATAGTCACAGTTGCAGATGATGGCGGAAGCAGTGGGTTATTGCGACGGGAATTAGGGGTTCAGCCTCCTGGCGATATACGTAATTGTTTGGCAGCCTTATCTACAGAAGAGCCCTTAATGACTAGGCTTTTTCAATATAGATTTTCTTCAAGCGGCGTTTTAGATGGTCATAGCTTTGGGAATCTTTTCCTTTCTGCCTTAACAGCTATTACAGGGAATTTGGAAACGGCAATTACTGCTTCTAGTCGAATTTTGGCCGTGCAAGGTCAGGTTGTACCAGCAACAAATGTCGATGTGAAGTTATGGGCTGAGCTTGAGAATGGAGATCGGATTGAAGGGGAAAGTGCTATCGGAAATGCCCCAAGTCCAATAGTTAGACTTGGTTGTATTCCAGAAAAGCCTCCAGCTTTACCTAGAGCTTTGGAGGCGATTGCAAATGCAGAGCTAATTTTGCTTGGACCTGGGAGCCTTTATACATCTTTATTGCCGAACTTATTGGTCCCTGAGTTAGTAGAAGCTATTCAAAGTAGTAGAGCCCCAAAGCTATATATATGTAATTTAATGACTCAGCCAGGAGAAACAGATGGTCTTGATGTTGGAGGACACTTGAGGGCTATTGAGGCTCAACTGGCAAGCCTGGGAATCCATCAGAGACTTTTTGGGGCGGTTTTGGCTCAGGATGATTTGGACCCATCACCCTTGATAGATCATTACAAAGCTAGAGGGGCTGAACCGGTTAATTGTGATCAGAGAAATTTGAGGACCCAGGGATATGAAGTTATGCAAGCATCTCTTCAGGGGGGAAGGGCAACGGCCACTCTTCGTCATGATCCAAGGAGCCTATCAATTGCAGTAATGCGTTTTTTTAGAAATAACAAACGAGATCTTTAATAAGCATCTTGCATTTCATAGAAATCTGGCTGAATATAGTCTTTCCTAAGTGGCCAACCCTTCCAATCTTCCGGCATTAAAAGTCTCTTGGGATGGGGATGATCTTGAAAATGGATTCCAAACATGTCATATGTTTCTCTCTCTTGCCAATCAGCGCCTCTAAAAAGCTTATAGAGGCTAGGCACTTTGGGAGTATTTTCTCTAGGCAAGAAAATCTTGATACGGACTTCTCTTAACTGTTCATTTTTGGAGGGAGAAGAATTCGTTTTAACTAATTCATCTATCGCTACTAAGTGATAGAAGCAGACAATGTTTTGCCCAGGGCCTTCATCATATCCACCTTGACATTGCAAGTAATCAAAACCAGCTGCTTTTAATGCTGAGACAATTGCAATAAGGTCAGGTGGAGATACACCTATTATTTCCACACCAATGTGGTCTGGATTAAGTGATTGATGGCTAAAGCCTTTTTCGCGTAGAAATTGGCTAACAGGACCAGCTTTAGCTATTTCTTTATTGGGTTTTTCGCTTGGAGTTTTGCTCATTATCAATCTGGATTGAATGTCTTGTCTTCTTTTGGAGAACTTGAGCTCTCTAAATTAAGTTCTTCTATTTTGAGTACCTGGCCAACCGCTGGCTCAAGTGCTGCTTTTTGACTTTCAGCATTTAAGTATGAGCCAGTAATCAATGGCTCTACTAATTTCATTTTGTGTTTGATACTGCAATATCTGTGTTCTTGAGAGTTCTTACTTCTTTCTGATATTGATTCATTCCCAACTTTTTTGCGCAATTTGATTACAGCATCAAATATTGCTTCTGGTCTTGGAGGACACCCTGGTAAATAAAGATCTACAGGTATTAATTTGTCAACACCTCTTACAGCAGTTGTGGAGTCAGCGCTAAACATTCCTCCAGTGATAGTGCATGCTCCCATTG
Source organism: Prochlorococcus sp. AG-363-M17 (assembly GCA_003278365.1). Lineage (GTDB taxonomy): Bacteria > Cyanobacteriota > Cyanobacteriia > PCC-6307 > Cyanobiaceae > AG-363-P08. Next base: position 7,255 of record QCFS01000008.1, read on the forward strand.
CAATTACATATTTGGGCTCTGGCATTTGTTCGTAAAGCCTTACTAAGGCTGGGGCCATTTTCATGGTTACTGTCCCTGCGACAATTAAGAGATCAGCTTGGCGTGGTGAACTTCTGGGAACTAAACCAAAACGGTCGAAGTCAAATCTTGAGCCTATTAGAGCTGCAAATTCAATGAAACAACATGCAGTTCCATACAACAGTGGCCATAAGCTGCTTAAGCGAGCCCAATTATGAAGATCATCCAAACTTGTAAGGATTATATTTTCGCTTAAGTCAGTTGTTACTTCTGGAGATCCTATTGGGCCGCAAGATGCGGCTCGAAGTTCAGTTATGGATTTAATGGATGGAGGGGTCTCTGACATTTTGGGTTCAGCTCCACTCAAGGGCACCTTTTCTCCAGGCATATGCAAGGGCCATTACAAGGATTGCAATAAAAACTAGTGCTTCTATAAAGGCTAAGAGGCCCAGTCGGTTAAATGCTACGGCCCATGGATAGAGGAAAACAGTCTCTACATCGAATATCACAAAAACAAGCGCAAACATGTAGTAGCGAATGTTGAACTGAATCCATGCCCCTCCAATTGGCTCCATGCCAGATTCATATGTCAGCTCCCTCTCACCTGGTTGGCTTTTTGGGGAGATGATTTTGTTTGTAACTAAAGCAAGAACAGGCACTGCTGCTGAGATAAGCAGAAAGCCTAGAAAGGCGTCATAACCAGGAAGTACAAACATAAGGTCCCAATACTTTATTAGTCTGACACTCACCGCTAATGCTTTACGCCGATAGAGTTGAGTAAATGACGGAGGAGCGGTGAGCGATCAGAACACTCCAGGAGTAAACCTTAATCATGATAGGCCTCCTGGACATGAACTGTCTTCGGATGAGGAGAGATCAATTAATCAAGACGATCGAAGAGATCATCAATTTGAATGTAGAAGTTGTGGTTATGTTTACGAACCTGACAAAGGTATAAAAAAGCTTGATATTCCAAAGAACACAGCTTTTCTGAAGTTGGATCCTCTTAAATTTCGATGTCCGGTTTGTCGCTCAGGAACAGATGCTTTTAAAGACATTGGCCCACGTGGGCAACCTAGCGGCTTCCAGGAAAACCTTAAGTATGGTTTTGGAGCTAATAGTCTTACTCCTGCTCAGAAAAACGTGCTGATTTTCGGAGGACTGGCTTTGGCCGTATCTTTTTTCTTATCTCTTTACTCCTTGCGTTAATCACTTAAATCTATGAAACGTTTTCTTTCCTCGTATTTAAATTTCTTCTTAGCAATTGCTATTGGCTTCGGGCTCACTGGTTGCGTTACTAATCGATTGCCAGTAGCTGAGACTAGCCCTTGGGAAGTTGTTGAGTTGTCAACCCAGGCGAATCCTTTGGATTTGACCTTTGTTGATGCAGATCATGGCTTTTTAGTTGGTACTAATCGACTAATCCTTGAAACGAATGATGCTGGAAAGACCTGGAATGAAAGGAGGCTTGACCTCCCTGAAGAGGAGAATTTTCGTCTTATAAGCATTGATTTTCAAGGAGAAGAAGGATGGATTGCAGGTCAGCCTGGCTTAGTTATGCATTCAAACGATTCCGGCCAGAATTGGACACGTTTGCTTCTTGGACCTCAATTGCCTGGCGATCCTTACTTAATTAGTTCAAGTGGCCCCAATTCTGCAGAGCTTGCAACTACTGCTGGAGCGGTCTATCTAACTAAAGATGGTGGAGTGAATTGGGAGGCCAAGGTTGCTGATGCTGAAGGTGGGGTTAGGGATCTCCGTCGTGGATCTCTCGGACAGTATGTGAGTGTTAGTAGTTTGGGGAATTTCTTCCAGGTTTTGGAGCCTGGTCAAAATGCTTGGACCCCCCATCAGAGAGCAAGTAGTAAGCGAGTACAAAGTATGGGCTTTCAGCCAAGCGGAGATCTTTGGATGCTTTCACAGGGAGCAGAAATACGTCTTAATGATCAGCCTGGAGATGTTGAAAGTTGGAGAAAGCCCATCATCCCAATAACTAATGGATATAACTATCTAGATATGGCATGGGATCCTCAAGGAGGAATATGGGCGGCTGGTGGAAATGGAACTTTATTAGTTAGCAAAGATGGTGGAGAAAGCTGGAAAGTCGATGCCGTTGGTGATAGTCAGCCAACAAATCTCTTGAGAGTAATTTTTTACAACCAACCTGAGAATCAGCCAAAAGGCTTTGTCCTTGGGGAACGTGGCCATGTTTTGCGCTGGGTAGGGTGATTTTTCTTTTGTCAATCCACAACGCTCTGTAACCATGCTCCCCTTGTATGAACATCAGCTGCGTTGGTCTTATAGGATCATGATGCTGATACGCCTGAGGCTATGGCTGCCGGATCAACCGGGGAACGCCCTTTTTTCGAAATCATCACCAGCGTCCGTTATTGGGTAATCCATGCGGTAACGCTTCCTTCAATCTTCCTTGCAGGTTTCTTGTTTGTTTCAACAGGACTTGCATATGACCTATTTGGTACACCAAGGCCAGATGCCTATTTCCAGGCATCTGAAAGCAAAGCTCCTGTTGTGAGCCAGCGCTTTGAATCCAAATCTCAACTTGACCTGCGCCTGAAATAAGCCATGTCTCAATCTTCTGCACCTCTTGTTTCACCACGCGCTTACCCGATTTTTACGGTTAGGTGGCTTGCTGTTCATGCTTTGGCAATTCCAACTGTCTTTTTCATTGGTGCCATAGCTGCTATGCAGTTCATTCGTCGCTGATCATCCTTTCATCAACATGCAAGTCAACCCGAATCCAAACAAGCTTCCTGTTGAGCTGAACCGCACAAGCCTTTATTTAGGTCTTTTGCTTGTTTTCGTCATGGGAGTTTTGTTTTCCAGCTATTTCTTTAACTGAATCTTTTTTTGAACCATGCAAAAACTGAAGGGACCTGATGGACGTATACCAGATCGCTTGCCTGATGGTAGGCCAGCTGTCTCCTGGGAACGTAGATGGACTGAGGGGGTCCTTCCTCTTTGGCTAGTCGCTACAGCAGGGGGAGTCGCCGTATTCTTTATTCTTGGAATATTCTTCTACGGTTCTTATACCGGGGTAGGTTCGGCCTAGGTTCGGGTTAATTCAAAATTAATTTACTTAACTTAGGTTTGTAACTTGGCAAAGAGAGTTTTGCCAAGTTACAGATTTTTCATGAGTTTTTGAATTTATTTAATTAGCAAGGGCTTTTAGTATCTAATAAGAGTTAATCCTTGAACTCTCCCCAGTATGGATTGGTGAATAAGTCAAGTTTGAGCCTTGTTTCTCTGGGCACAGTTTCTTTACGAGTCATTAGCCCATCTTGAAGTGAATTGTGCGCTTTGCTAGGAGGCCTAAGAGAGTTGATTCTTTGTGCAGTTGCTCGAACTATTTCTGTAGCCACTTCAGCATTGGCTTTTAAATTCTCAAGAACCTTTTCAACCGTTACGCTTTCTTCATCGGAATGCCAACAGTCATAATCTGTTGTCATGGCTAGTGATGCATATGCTATTTCTGCTTCCCGAGCAAGACGAGCTTCTGTGTGATTTGTCATTCCAATAATTGTGCATCCCCAACTTCTGTAAAGATTGGACTCCGCTCTTGTTGAAAAGGCAGGCCCTTCCATTGCTAAATATGTTCCTCCGCGGTGCAATTGCCTTCCTTCTGGCATGAGACCTTCTCCAGCATCTGCTAAAACCCTCGAAAGAATTGAGCAGAATGGATCTGCCATTGCTACATGGGCTACGGCACCTTCTCCAAAGAACGTAAGAGGACGTTGATGAGTTCTGTCGATAAATTGATCAGGTACAACCATATCCAATGGCCTTACTTGCTCTTGAAGAGATCCAACTGCAGAAGGAGAAATGATCCAACGTACGCCTAATGAGCGCATCGCCCAAATATTTGCCTGATAAGGAACCTCTGTTGGCGTGAATGAGTGATGCCTCCCATGCCGAGCTAAAAAAACAACCTCCATACCCTCAAGCGTCCCTAAGAGAAGTGAGTCTGAGGGTGTCCCAAAAGGTGTATTGATCTCTAACTCTTGTATGTTTTCTAAAGCATCTATCCCATAGAGCCCACTTCCGCCTAGAACGCCTAAACGTGATTGATTCAGTTCCAGATTTGCTAGGGACAATAAACTTTTTCAACTTCATATAGGATAGCTTTTCGTAAAGAACACATTCAAGATTTCTTTAACCCTTTAACCTTTTGCTTGAGCTTCATCTAGCCCGAAAAATTTGAAGCTTTAAATTTGCGAATACTTGTTGGTAGCACTAGCTAATTCTGTCAGGTGAACTACTAATTATCAATTATCTTTTGTGAGCTATTTGATTGTTTTGGTTGCTTTGAATATTTTCAACTTAGTTGACCGGTTGCTATTGTTTTATAAGAACGAATTAATCTAATGCAAATAGATGGTAAACATTGGACAACAATTTGGCTATGTGATGATGGCATCTCAGTTGGGGTGATCGATCAGTCGAAGTTGCCTCATCAATTTTCAACGAAGATACTTAGAAGTTGTAATGATGCTTGTAAGGCAATTAGTAATATGGTTGTGCGGGGTGCTCCTTTGATTGGAGTTACGGCCGCCTATGGATTAATGCTTGCAGTTCAAGAAGACCCTAGTGATAAATCAATAGAAGAAGCTTCTAATCAACTTTTTCATTCTAGACCTACGGCAATTAATCTTGCATGGGCTATAGAAAGAGTTAGTAAAAAGTTATCGTTAGTTGATAAGTCTCAAAGAGCATATATCGCAAAAAAAGAAGCTGGTTTAATTGCTGAGGAAGATATCTCTATTTGTAAGGCTATAGGACATCATGGTTATCAACTTTTTGAAGAGATTGCTTCTTCTAGAGGCCCTGAAAGAGTAATGGAACCATTAAGAGTACTGACGCATTGTAATGCTGGTTGGCTTGCAACAGTTGACTGGGGGACTGCATTAGCTCCTATTTACAAATGGCATCGCAATGGTCGTAAAGTTCATGTATGGGTAGATGAAACTAGGCCAAGGAATCAAGGCGCTAGCCTTACAGCATTTGAGTTAGCAAGTGAAGGGATACCCCATAAAGTTGTTGTTGATAATGCAGGTGGCTATCTCATGCAGAAGGGAATGGTTGATATAGTGATAGTTGGTACTGACAGAACTACAAGTTGTGGCGATGTTTGTAATAAGATTGGTACTTATTTGAAGGCACTGGCTGCAAAAGATAACAAGATACCTTTTTATGTTGCATTGCCTTATAGTTCAATTGATTGGTCAATTAAGGATTCAAGTTTGATTCCTATAGAGATTCGTTCTGAGAAAGAGGTTGCTTATATAGAAGGTAAATCTATCTCTCAGAACAGCAAAGGAAACAGCTCTGTAGTTCGGTTGATACCTGAAGAAAGTCAATCATATAATCCAGGCTTTGATATAACCCCAGTAAGACTTGTCTCGGGCTTTATAACGGAGAAGGGCTTTGTTCAGCCTGGAGGTGGCTTTTCTGAAAAATTATTTTCTATCTAAGAATAGACTCTTTATTCAAATCTTTGGATGGACACTAGAAAGTTACTAGAGATATAAACTCTTTCTAGAGTTTTTAACTATGCAATATTTAGATTTTATTGAGAAGATTTTATTCTGCACCATCCCCTAATCTCCATACTTTTATACCTGCTTTTTTTATTGCAGAAACATCTACAATTGCACGTGTGTCAAATACCCAGGCGGGTTGTCTCATTAAAGGCGCTAGATCCTCCCATTTGAGTCGGCTAAACTCCTCCCATTCGGTAATGATCAATGCTGCATCGGCGCCTTGTAATGATTGGCCAATGTTAGAAGCAACATACCATTTACCAATATCTGAGAATGACTCATTGCGTGATGCTTGGTTATCATCAAGTTTGTACTCGTCTATAGAAAGCGAAATCTTTATTTGCTCACTATTTACTTTTGGGTCGTAAATAGCAAGCTCTGCTCCTTCCTCTATTAGGTCTTTCGCAATTTTAATAGCTGGTGACTCTCTAGTGTCATTTGTATTTGCTTTGAATGCAAATCCTAGAAGAGCAATTTTTTTCCCTGCTACTGTGCCAAATAGCTTATGTATTACTAACCTGGCTATCCTTTCTTGTTGCCAACTGTTCAGTTTTACTACGTTCTCCCAATACTCTGCTACTTCTGGAAGGCCAAAATGCCTACATAAATATGCCAAATTAAGAATATCTTTTTTGAAGCAGCTTCCCCCAAAACCAGGGCCTGACTTTAGAAATTTGGACCCTATTCGTGAGTCTCGTCCTATAGCAAGAGAAACTTCTCCCACATCAGCACCAGTAACTTCACATAGAGCTGAAATAGAATTGATTGAACTTATCCTTTGTGCAAGGAATGCGTTTGCCGTTAGTTTCGAGAGCTCACTACTCCATAAGTTAGTAAGTAGTATCTTTTCTTTTGGAACCCATTGCTCATAGATATTTGCGAGAGCTTCAACAGCCTTTTTACTTTCTCCACCAATTAAAACCCTGTCAGGATTTTCCAGATCATTAATAGCTGTCCCTTCTGCAAGGAATTCTGGATTCGATAAAACCTCAAAGCTTTTCGGATTATTTGTTCCTTTCGGAGCACTCTCTGCTGAGGAGAGAATGGCCTTGATCACTTCAGCTGTTCGGACAGGAAGAGTACTTTTCTCAACAACAATTGTGTGACCTTTGGAAGACTTTGCAACTTGCCGAGCACATGCTTCTACCCATCTCAGGTCACTTGCTTTCCCTGCGCCAACTCCTCTAATTTTAGTTGGAGTATTGACTGATATGAAAACCATATCTGCATTTTCAATGGCTAATTCAATCTTTGTGGAATAGTGGAGGTTTCTACCTCTCGCTCTAGCTACTACCGCATCTAAACCAGGCTCATAAATAGGCAATTGATTTAAATCTGGATGGTTCCAAGCGTTTATTCGACTCTCATTCAAATCAACTACATTTACTTGGATACTTGGACATCGGTCGGCAATTACAGCCATTGTTGGACCGCCCACATACCCCGCACCTATGCAGCAGATGTTTTTGATTTCAGTAGTAGCCATTCTAAAAATCTAATGGATGTTTTGCTCTTTATGTATTGTGCTTATGAGGCTCTCCAAATCGTCTAAATGGAGTAATTTCTCAGTAGAGACTTCTTTATTTTTTGTAGAAGAATCCCTTAAATATTTTAAGGGAGCTTGACCGGTTTTAACTTCTTCATCACCAATAACAAAGGCATAGTCAGCTCCACTTCGATCAGCTCTTTTGAATTGTTTACCAAAAGATGCTGTGCTGGAATCCAGCTCAACTCGTAAGCCTGCGTCTCTAAGCTTTTGTGCAATAACTAAGGCTTTGCGCTTTGCATCAACTCCTTGATTGACAATGTATAGATCAGGCTTCTTAAGTTTGCTGAGTTGTGCTGATTTACCTAAAGGATTTTGATTTGCCTGTTGTGTCATCAAAAGTATTAATCTTTCTAGACCGATTGCCCAGCCTATGGCTGGTGTTGCAGGACCTCCCAACTCTTGGACTAATCTGTCATAGCGGCCACCTCCACATACTGTTGATTGCGCACCTAGTTGAGAATTAGTAATTTCGAAAGCAGTGTGATCATAGTAATCAAGACCTCTTACTAGCTGCTCGTTGACTTGGAAAGGAATGCCTAAGTCTTCAAGACTCTGCTGTACATGTAGGAACCGATGCCTACTTTCTGCAGAAATTAGTTCACTTAGTTTAGGAGCACTCTCTAAGATTACTTTTGTTTTTTTGTCTTTGCTGTCTAATATTCGTAAGGGATTTGTTTTTAGTCTTTGTTGTGAGTCTGGGTCGAGCTCAGATCGTCTTGACTCAAGCCAAGAAACAAATCTTGTTCGAAAAGCATCCCTGTCGCTCTCTGTTCCAAGACTATTGATCTCAAGCTCTAGATCTTTTAGGCCGAGGTCGTTTAACAAGTGCCAGGCAATTGATATCACTTCAGCATCATTCATTGGCTCTTTTAAACCAAGAAATTCAATGCCTAGTTGATGGAATTGTCTTTGTCTTCCAGCTTGAGGTCGTTCATATCTAAACATTGGACCTTCGTACCAAAGGCGTTGCCCCCCTTGGGTCAGGAGTCCATTTTCTATGGCAGCACGCACAACTGATGCAGTCCCTTCTGGTCGAAGAGTGCAGGACCTATCTCCTCTATCACTGAAAGTGTACATTTCTTTGCCTACTACATCTGTAGCTTCTCCAATACCTCTTGCAAAAAGGTCGGTTGCCTCAAGAATTGGAGTGCGGATTTCTTTTATTCCAGCACGCGAGAAATGTTCTCGGGCTACTCCTTCTATGGCTTGCCATAGGGAAGTTTGCTCAGGCAAAACATCAACCATTCCACGTAGGCTTTTAAATTGATTCACGTCTCTTATAAAGCGAGCTGTATTTTTTGAGGCGGTTGTTCATCCCTATGAAATCACCAAGTTCGATAAACAATGCGTCCAAGAATTTCCCTTAGAGCGGATGAACTCCTAGATAGTGAATTGGCAGATGGAATCCATTTCAAGGGATTCCTCCATTTTGAACCGGCCCATGAACCTGAACTTTTGAAGTCTACGGGATATGGAATAATTGTAAGTCCTTCTCGCTCAAAAACTTTTTTAGCTCTCTGCATATGAAAAGCACTTGTTATCAAAATAATTCTTGGACTAGTTTCAAATCCTGAGATAGTAATTAAATTTTTAATTGCTAGTGCTTCTTCTGCTGTATTTATTACAGGAGAGGTTATGCTTATTGCCTTAGTCGGCACTCCTAGCGATTTGGCTTTTTCAAGATAAATCTTACTCTCGGGAGGAAACTCTGGAAGTAGTGGATTAATACCTCCTGTAAAAATTAATTTAGATGCCTTTCCTTCTTTATATAGATTAACTCCTGCAAAAAATCTATCAGGGTCTCCCCATTCAATAATTTTGTCTTTCCCTGGAGCTGGCCCTAGTGATCCACTTAATACAACAATAGCTTCGGCGATAGGGACAGAGCTTGTGCTTTTACGTTCCCAAGGCTTTTCAATAAAGCCCCACAGAGCATCGCTAACAAATCCTAGAGAGAAGAAATATAGAATTGTTGCTCCTAATATTGTTGCCTTTCGCCTTCGTAGGAGATGACCTGTAAGAATAAGAACTAAACCTATGCCTAATGGCAGAACAAATAAAGGAAGAATTTTACTAAGGATAAAATGCATTTAGCTTATTTATATAATAGTTTAGATGATTACCTGCCCATCCTTCGCAAAGACTTATTAAGTAGATTTTCATATTGCTCCAATGTCCTTTTATTTACTAGTGAAACTTGGAACTCTGCTACAACCTTTTCTCTGGCTTCTTTCCCAAAGCGTCTAGCTAGGCTTGGATTCTTTATTAGTAGATTGATAGCAAGTTTTAATGCATGAGAATTTTTAAGAGGAACAAGTAATCCAGAGCAACCATGATCAACAACATCTCTACATCCAGGGACATCTGTGGTAATAATTGGCCGTTCCATTGCAGCTGCCTCAATAAGAGATCTAGACAAGCCTTCTCTCCATGAAGGCAAAACCACAATATCAATAGATGAATACAGTTTACGCATATTATGCACATGGCCAAGACATATTATTCTAGGCTCTTCTTTCAAAATTAATAGTTCTTCTTGAGAGATAGAACTTCTGTTGTCGATATCAATATCTCCAGCAAGAAGCAATTCAAAGTTGTAACTTTCAGCCCATAAGCTCTGAGAAGCCTCTAAAACCTCTTGAAGGCCCTTTTGTTTAATGAGCCTTGATGGAAAAAGTATCTTGATGGGTTCGTGAAACTTGCCTGATGAATCTAGATCTGGCTTGAACTTTTCTATGTCTACACCTGATCCATAAATTAGACGTGCTTTCCTGGATTCTGTAATTCCTAATTGAATAAGCTTTTCTTGATCGTCTGCATTCTGGAAGACCACAGTTGAACGCCTTGCCATGAAGACAGCTGTGTAGATAGGTTTTAGAATTCTTCTTAAGATTCGATTATGAAAACGTGTACCAAGAAACACATGCCCTAGTCCTGTGACAGCATTTATAACTCTATAAACCCTTGAAAACTTTGCAGCTATTGTTCCATAAAGACAAGCTTTAATTGTGAAGTGATGAAGCAAGTCAGGTCTTTCTTTACGGTAAATATTTATTAGGTCTAAAAGGGCAATTGCTTCTGTAAATGGATTTATTGAACTTCTAGAGACTTTCCAATTGTGTACTTTAAATCCTTCCTGCTCAAGTAATATTGTATATTTATCATGTGGAGCAACAACTGCAACTTGATAGCCATTCTTACGAAGATCTCGCATAAGTGGAAAACGAAAGTTGTATAAATACCAACTAGTATTTGCCACAAGTAATAGACTTTTCATGACTATTTAGTGTTTATAAAGCGGTCCTCTATCAAGCATTTTGGGACAACCTTTTAGTGGGAAGAGTAAGAGCATAAACACTTGGTTACGAGCCACTCCATTCGGCCAACCAAGCCTGTGCCATCAATATTGGCCAAAGACGCGCCATTTGATCGCTTTCCCCAATGAGGTGTTTTTTCCAGGTTTGACTAACTTCATCAGGGTCAAACCAACCATATTGTTGCAAAAGGGATGGATCTAGTAGGTCATTTGCCCATGTCTTTAATGGCCCTCTAAGCCAAACGCCTATTGGCATTGCGAAGCCAGCCTTAGGTCTTTCGAAGAGTTGACCTGGAACATAGTGCTTCAGGATTTCACGAAGTGCCCATTTTCCTGTTTTTTGTTTACTGGCTTTCTGAACTTTGTACTCAAGTGGTAACTGCCAAGCCATTTGTGCAACTGAATAATCCAGGAATGGAGCCCTTGTTTCAAGGCCTACTGCCATTGAGGCTCTATCAACTTTGACAAGGATATCTGAGGGGAGATAGTTCAGAACGTCAGCAAGCATTAATTGTTCTTCTTCCGTGCTTGCATTTGGTAGAGGATTCAGGCTACTTCTGTCTATGTCTTTTATGGAACAAGACCTTAATAAAACAGCTTGCATAGCTTCAAGAGAGTAGGAGGCTTCAATCGCAGCAGCTAATTTTTGGCGTTTTTCTTGAGCTAATCCATCTGAAGCGATTCCCAGTAGGCCTAATGGAGCATGCCGAATGGATTTTGTTAATAGCCTTTTTAATTGATTCGGGAAATATCTTAGTTTCCTATATATTTCTGGTGCTAAACGGTGACGGTTGTAGCCTCCGAAAAGTTCATCTCCTCCATCACCTGTTAAGGCAACAGTAAGTCCAGTTCGCTTTGCTTCTCTACATAAGAGATGAGTGGGTAGTTGAGAGGAGTCTGCAAACGGTTCTGAATAGAGCTTAGGAAGATCTGGTATTAAGCTCTGAGCATCTGAAGCAGTTAGTGATACCTCAGTATGTTCAGTACCTAGGTGATTGGCTATAGCTTTTGCAAAAGGTGCCTCATTGAACTTTGACTCTTCTGGGAAAGCGATAGTGAAGCTACGAATATTTCTTCCCGTTGTTTCTTGAAGAAGAGCAGTTATTAAGCTTGAGTCAATACCACCAGAAAGAAAAGAGCAAAGTGGTACGTCTGCGATCGCTTCGATTTTTACAGCTTCTTTGAGTAGGCCATGTAGCTTATTTAGTAAATCAACTGGATCATGATGACTTTTGGTTAGATAAGACTTAGCAGCATTAGATGATTCTTTCTCTGAATCCCACCATAAGAAAGGCTTTGGTAAATAATGAGGAGGTTGCCCTTGAGAGTCAGCTTTAATAGTTACTATGCTTCCTGGTAAGAGCTGAAATAAACCTTGGTAAATACTTTGAGGAGCTGAGATGAAACCATTGAATTTATAGTCATGAATGGCAGCCTTGTTTATACGTTTGCTAAAGCTTTGTATTGAATTAAAAGAAGATATCTCTGAAGCAAATCCAATCCCTACATGATCTATTATCCCCCAATAGAGAGGCTTTTCACCAAATCTGTCTCTGCATAGATGCAATTCTTTTAGTTCCTTATCCCATAGCGCAAAGGCAAACATTCCCTTACAGGACTGAAGAGTTTTCCTGATTCCCAAGTATTCAATAGAGGCTAATAATGTTTCGGTATCTGAGTTTCCTCTCCAATGATATTTGAGGCCATTCTCTGCTCCTAAACGAATACGCAATTCATGGTGGTTATATATTTCACCGTTGAAAACTATAACAAATCTTCCACTAAGACTTTGCATCGGTTGATTGCCTGCTTGCGAAAGGTCGATAACTGATAATCGTCTGTGACCAAGTCCAATTCTTCCTGAAGAATTAATCCATATACCTTCATTGTCCGGACCTCTATGAGAGATGGAGTTAACCATACAATCAATAGTATTGGTCAGATCGGTGCTTTTATTTGATTCAAAAAGCCAAAGGCCTGCTATCCCACACATCAATAGAGCTCAGAAACGAAATAATAGATTGTCGTATGGCAACCAGAGGTATGAGTGACCAGAATATAATAGCCAAACTACCAAAACTAAAAGAGAAAAAATAGTTATTAATCTTGTCCATACAAGAGGAGATATTTTCAGGAAATATGTATAAGGCAAATTACTTCCAACTAAGACTTGTAATGGAATTAAATAAAGTGCAATGCGATCAATCATCGTGCTTGGCAAACCGACTAGCAGGCCTAAGAAACAAATGAAGGAACCAAAAGACATCATGGTCCAGATCCTTGTTGAAGCAGGTGAAAGTTTGAACTTTTTCTTAATTAGAAGGAAAACACTTGCTGGCATCAAACATAAAAGAACTCGAACCCAAGCTCCTTCAGACTCCATGAGTGCATAGCCCTGCAACCAAGAAATGAGTATTGGTTCAAAGACAGTCACGTACAAACCATATGTAACACCAATCAGCAAAATAAATCGAACTATTTTTGTGAACTTGATTGATGGCTTGCCGCTAAGCATAGGCAATAAAAGTAAGACTAGAATAGTTCTATGAAAGGTAGACCCTAGTATTATCCAAGCAATATAAGAAAGTAGTCTATCTTTTTGAAGCATTAGAATTGCAATCATCTCAAAACCTAATGCAACACTATGTCTTGTATATCCCATCCCAACAACAATAATAAGATAGGGGAATGCAACTATTAGAGCCAACCATGGGTTGCGTTGTTGCTTGCAGAAATATAGAAGACAGCTTGAAAAAATGAATGCTGCAGTGACATTAGCTAGATAAATTCCTCCTCCCCAGTTGGCGCCGATCCAAATTAGAATATGCCAAAAAGGTTCTCTGATTTTAAAATCATTATATATACCGCTGCTTCCCAAAAAATATTCAACACCTCTGCCATCAGACAGTAAATTTGGAAAATCTAGACCTGCCTTGATTTGCATGTCAATTAAATAGTTTTTCCAATCACCTCCAACATTAAATCTGAGACCAATAAACAAAGTAAAGAATATAATTAAGCAGGTCAATGTAGTTTTTGACCAAGACTTATACTTGGAGAGTCCTTGTAAGGCAAAGAAAAACCAGACACTTAAGTAAGTAATCATGGTTTCCTCTTGTTTAGAGAAATTAGATTAGCCATAAAATTAGATTTGTATTCGCCCAGCAAATTTGTTGCATAATACTAGCCTATGCTTTTGCTTCAATAGGAAAGCTGATGACTTGTTTAAATCTCTCTGCTGCAGAACTGAATGAATAGTTTTTTAGATAAATATCACGCAGCTCTTTAGGCGAATTTTTTCTTTTGGTTGATTGGGCAATATTAATCGCGGAAACAAATTCATCAGCATCATTGCAAACCCATCCTATCCTCTCCGCTACATCTTCATATCCTGAGAAAGCTTCCTTTGTTCCAATTACCTTCTTTCCATACATAAGAGCCTCCGCTACTTTTGTTTTCATTCCAGAGCCGTCAAAGATTGGGGCAATTACAAACTTTGCCCTAAGGTACCATTCTTTTAAACTAGAGACTTCCCCTATTACAATTAGTTTGCCAGGAATCTCCAATTGATCTCTAGAAAGGTTAAAGCCACGTCCCACTACATAAGTTTTAATGTTAATTCGTGGAGCAACTTTCTTAGCAAACCACGCTATTCCTGATTCATTAGCATAAAAGGCTCCTCCAACAAATAAGGCAAAATCGTCATCATTTGTAGATTTTCTTTCTGAGTATTCGGGACATTGATCATCAAGAGAAATCGGTGAAATATGTGACGCGGCTCTATTGTAAATTCTCTTTAGTAACTTACTGTCTCTAGAGCTCAGGCAAATAATCTTGTCGCTGAAATTTACTGACATTCTTTCTGCAATATAGTTTGCAATTAGAACACCGATTGCTTTGATATTACGCGAATAAAGTAAGGCCCCAAAAAAGAAACGAACTTCTACATTATGAAAGAAAGTAATTACTTCTACTTCTGGTAATGTCTTTTTTATGACATAAGCTAAAGCACCTAGGTTTGAGCCATCTATGAAAACACGATTTATGTGCCCATTTTTAATGATTTTGATTGTCTCAATTATGCTCCTTTTATTCACACCGTCAATATAACCACGTGTTAGGCCTATTGTTTGCGACCATAGATTTTTGTATTTATTATCACTTAGCTCAAGCAATTGTAATCGGTTTTCTTGCAGGGATTGCAGAATCTTGTAGTTCAATTTACATAAACGCTCTCTTCCTCCAATGGGTTTCTTTTCTAATTTTTTTGTTATCAGCAACAAGCTAAACATGCTTTGCTGATCCATTCTCTATCTTAAAGACCTTATCGCATCCAACTAGCGTCGATTCACGATGTGCAATTAATATAATTGTCAAATTAGAGCTTAGATTGTTAATTGACTCCATTACTTGACTCTCTGTTGTGTTGTCTAATGCACTCGTTGCCTCATCAAAAATGATGACCTCTGCGTTTTTATATAGTGCGCGGGCTATGCCAATGCGTTGGCGCTGGCCCCCACTAAGTCTGACACCTCTCTCTCCGACAATTGTGGAGTAGCCTTGAGGCGAGTTCTTTGCAAATTTATCAAGCATTGACATCTCAGAAGCTCGCTTCACCCTATCCATATCTATTTCATGAGTGGGGATTCCAAATGCAATGTTTTCAGCAATAGATGCGTCAGTCAAATAGATACTCTGAGGGACATGAGCTAAAGATGCTCTCCAAGAACTAACTCTTCGATCATCATCTGAATCATATAGGTCTTTTCCATCAACTAGTATCTTCCCTTTAGTAGGAAGAAGTAAGCCCATTAAAAGATCCACAGCAGTACTTTTCCCGCAGCCAGTCTTACCAATAAACCCTATTCTCTCTCCCTTGAGGATGGTTATATTAAATCCTTCAAGAACATTTCTTAGCCCTTTTTTATAAGTGAAGTTAACATTTTTGAATTCTATCTTTTCTTTTAAACCTAATTTTTTTACCTTTAATGAAGTCAATGCTGACTTGGGAATTGGCTTTGAAAGTAAGGTAAGTACATTCGCTATGACTTTTTTACTTGACTTTAGTAATGCCCAGCATTCATAAACTCTTTGTGCCAAGGGTAATAGCCGTTGTGCTCCCAAAGCAAGTGAACCTAGCAAGGGCAATGCTTTAGTAACTCCTCCCTGTATAACTAATATGTATCCTGCAATTGCAATCAAAACCATTCCTGCCGATTCAAGTGCCATCTTTGGATATGCTGTTAAGAAATTAATTTGAGCACCAGAGAGTCTTAGCGGTCTGTCTACTTGACTGTGAATAGAAGCATAGAACTCCTGGCTACTATCTAGAAGAACATCACGAATTGCTCCTTGAGCCTCTTGAATCCCTCTTATTAAATCTCTACTTAACTCCATTTTTTTGTTACCTAAAGCAGTTATAACTTTTTTACTTTTTTGTACGGCTACAGTATAAACAACAAAAATTATTCCTCCAATACCAATAGCCACTTGCCAGCTAATTGCCAAGAGAGTTGCGCTGAGGCCCACGATGATGAAAAGTGAACTTGCAAGAGAAATTATTGGAAAAATTGTATCTCCAACTAATTTGTTGACGTCAGTAATCAGTGATGCAATTACTTCACTACTGTTCCTTGAAAGATGTACTGAATATGGTTGAAAGAGGGTTCTCCGGTATGCTTCACAGCTAATATCTGAACCTATTCCAGCGGTCAGCTTTTGGCTAAATTTTATATTAAGTATCCGAATAGTTCCAGAGATAATTACAGTAAGTGCAAATCCAATTGTTATAGGTAAAAGTAGTTCCTCAGGGCCATTTATCCCGAATATGATCGCTATACTTTGAACGAAATCCTGTCTCCAGAGAGCATCTGGACTCGCTAAAACTGCTAGAAAGGGTATTATAGAAGCTAGGCTTATCATTTCCGCAATACTAGTTACTATAATAAGTATTATTAGTAATCCAAGTTGTTGCTTTCTTCTATTTGAAAGCTTCCCCCACAAGGCCATAAGAAGTACTTGCAGGCTTTCTTTGTCTGAGTAAAATAATTTACTATCTGTCGAATTAATCGTCATAGCCTAATGGGGTTTAATTTTCTTGGGACTATGCCTTTCAGATCGACAATGATTCCTTTTTGTTGAATCAATTCTTTCCAATTATTGATGGTTAGACTCTTGAATTGTTTGTGCGCAACTGCTGCTATTACCGCTTCATATCTTACTGATTGAGGGATAGTTTTCGTTAGATTGATTCCATATTTTCTCGAAGTATGCTTTAAGTCTACCCATGGATCTACAACTTCAGCCTCCATTCCATAGCTTTTCAATGCTTCTATTAGATCTATTACTCTTGTGTTGCGCAAATCAGGACAGTTTTCCTTGAATGATAGCCCTAGGACAAGAACCTTTGATCCATTTATTTCCATCCCTTTCTTTGCCATTTCAAGAACTAGTTGTTGGACTACCCAAAGTGCCATCCCATCATTGATCCTCCGACCAGCCAGGACCACTTCAGGCCTGTAACCAAGTTGTTCAGCCTTGTGTGTTAAATAGTAAGGGTCAACGCTAATGCAATGCCCCCCTACAAGTCCAGGCCTAAATGGAAGAAAGTTCCATTTAGTTCCAGCAGCTTCTAGTACATCAAGAGTATCAATCCCAATTTTTTGGAAGATGATTGCAAGCTCGTTGACTAAAGCAATATTTAGATCTCTTTGAGTGTTTTCAATTACTTTAGCTGCCTCTGCGATTTTCAAACTTGGAGCAAGGTGTGTTCCAGCTTGAATGATTGATTTGTATAGTGAGTCTATCCATTCCGCAGATTCCGGAGTGCTCCCACTTGTTACTTTCGTAATAGTGGTTAGCTTATGTCTTGTGTCACCTGGGTTTATTCGTTCTGGACTGTATCCACAAAAGAAACTCTTATTAAATACCAGACCAGACTCTTCTTCTATTATTGGTACACATATTTCTTCTGTAGCACCAGGGTAAACAGTACTCTCGAAAATAATAATTGGGTTACAAATAAACTTCGACTCTTTCTGAGATACTGCTCTTTCTTTAAGAGCCTTGCCTACAGTCGCGCTTGCTTGTTTTAGTGGTAATAGATCAGGCCTTTTGGCTGAATCTATTGGAGTCGGAACTGTCACAATAAAGACGTCTGCATTCTTTAGAGAAGAAGGATCACTTGTTACCTCGAATAGAGTGGCTGAGCTTAGTTCTTCTGGACTTGTTTCATTTGTGGTGTCAATTCCATTTTTTATCTCTTCAATTCTTTGGCAGTTAATATCAAAACCAATCACCTTTCTGGTTAATGGACTGTCTGAATGGCAAGATTTTCTAACTTTGCCAAACTCAACTCCAAGTGGTAAGCCAACATACCCAAGCCCTATTACAGCAATAGTGCATGAATATAGATTGGGGAAGAGAGATTCTTCAGAGATAGAGTTATTAGATTCCATAAAAGTTCCTGTACCAAGAAACAAAGCGCGACACACCTACTTGAACGGGAGTATTTGGCTTGAAGCTTATCCATTCGTTTAGCAAAGAAGTGTCTGCCGATGTTGCAGGTACATCTCCAGGCTGAATAGGGAGGAACTCTTTTATGGCCTTAACCCCGAGAGAGTTTTCAATTGCTTCGATGTATTCCATCAAAGGTGTTGGATCGGAATTCCCAATGTTGAAGATTCGGTGGGGACACCAGCTAGAAGAAGGATTTGGGTTTTGAGGGTCAAATGTCTGATCAGGAGTAGCTGGCTTGTCAATTAGTCGAACCAGGCTCTCGATTATGTCGTCAATAAATGTGAAATCACGAACCATATCGCCCTTATTAAAAACTTTTATAGGCTTTCCTTTAAGCATTGCATCGGTAAAAAGAAATAGAGCCATGTCTGGACGGCCCCATGGTCCATATACCGTAAAGAATCTTAGACCAGTTGCAGGGAGACCATAAAGATGACTGTAGGTGTGTGCCATTAGCTCATTTGCTTTTTTGCTGGCCGCATAAAGGCTTACAGGATGGTTGACTCCTTGAACTTCGGAAAAAGGTAGATTTGTATTTCCACCATAAACAGAGCTACTACTTGCATACAAAAGATTTTTAACAC
The DNA here is from genome assembly GCA_003278365.1 of Prochlorococcus sp. AG-363-M17. Taxonomy (GTDB): domain Bacteria; phylum Cyanobacteriota; class Cyanobacteriia; order PCC-6307; family Cyanobiaceae; genus AG-363-P08. The sequence continues at coordinate 25,798 of QCFS01000008.1, forward strand.
CATTATGTCTACAGCCTTCTAGTATGTTTCCGAACCCCACTAGGTTTGATTGAATATATGCATTAGGGTTCTCTATTGAATATCTTACGCCAGCTTGAGCGGCAAGGTTTACGACTATGTCAATGTCATTGCTATTAAAGGTATCTTCTACGATTTGATTGTTTTCAATATCCCCTTGGACAAACTTTAGATCTGAGCCTGTCTTCTTAGCAGTCTCTTTTAGTTGTTTTAATCGGGCTTTTTTTAAATTTGGGTCGTAGTAAGGGTTTAGGTTGTCCAGCCCAACTACCGATCTTCCCATCTCTAGAAGTCGGTTGCTGAGATGAAAACCTATAAAACCAGCTGCTCCAGTGATTAGGACAGGCATTCAAATTTAGGCGTTGAACTGAAGCTGATATGGGATAGAGAAATTGACCAGCTCCGTATGGAGAGTAACTCTAAGTAGGACCATTTTTTTGGAGTGGATCAAATCAATGGCCAAACCAGTGACCAACAGACAATGTCTTGACTGGCCACTAGAGCGGGTTTGAGAGGGTTTTGACGAATAAGTTCTTCTTCATGATCGCGCACAAAACGAGTTCACTAGGCATTCTCCTGGCTAGCTTAGCTGCCTTGTCTTGTGCTCCTTTGGCTTCATTTGCTACTAGCTTAGGGACCAGCCCCATAAGTATTGCTGAAGATGATAAGGATAACTCGGCAAAGAAAGGTAATAATCTTGCTTTGATCCCTAACCCTTCAGTGGATCAAGGCCAATCGCCTAATAGTTATATCCTTGGCCCTGAAGACAGAATATATATGGAGATGATTGATATCCCGGAGTTGTCTGGATTTTTCTCGATTGGTCCAGATGGCACAATTTATTTACCTAGGCTTAGATCTGTCAAAGCAGAAGGACTGACTGTAAAGGGTTTGACTGATTTGCTAACAGACAGATATAAGGAATATGTTAAAGACCCTGATATTTACATAAACATAACTAAATATCGACCGATTAGAATATATGTAGGTGGTGAAGTTAAGAGACCTGGTTATTACACTCTGGCAGGTGCAAGAAGCGCAGATTTTGAAATTGACAAAACTGTTAGTAAATTCCCGGGATTGAGAGATCTTAATGCTGAATTAGCAGATCGCGCTAGTGATCCACTGACAGGCAATGATCAAAGAATCAATGTTTTCCCTACAGTCTTTGATGCAATTCGTGCGAGTTTAGGGATAACACCTTATTCGGATCTTTCCAAAGTTGAAATAACTAGAAAACGACCTTTAGAGTCTGGAGGAGGTTTGATTAGAACTAAAGTTGATTTTCTTACTCTTATAACAAATGGAGATGAATCTCAGAACTTAAGATTGTTGGATGGTGATTATGTAAAAGTCGAGAAAAGTAGCCTTGTACTTAGAGATCAACTACTTAAAGCAAGTCAAACAAACCTAAGCCCACTATTCCTTAAAGTATTTGTAGGTGGAAGAGTGGAGGCCCCAGGTGCAATAACGTTGCCTAATGGCTCAAGTTTAAATAAGGCTTTATTAGCCGCCTCCCCTAAACTTCTGAAAGGAAAAGTTGAGTTCGTAAGATTTACAAAAGGAGGAGAAGTAGATCGACGTCTTTTTAGTTATAAGCCAACAGCACCAGTTTCAGATTATCGGAACCCAATTTTGATGACAGGGGACATTGTTAGAGTCCAGGAATCAATATTTACTAGCACCATGAAAGTCATTAAGGAAGTATCTGATCCGTTCATTGGAATATATTCACTTTATAGACTTATAGATTCGATAAATTAAATGACTGAAAAAGGATTAGAAGTAACTCAAAATGAAAATCAGCAACCTGATTTTGAGGACACAAATTTCATTGATGCTATAAGATTTTTTAATCGTAATAGGTTGATAATTGCTTCTTTTGTTGGTGTTTCTGCTGTAACAAGTGCTATCTACTCTTATACTATTCCCAAGGAATGGCAAGGATCTTTTCAGATAGTTTTAAAAAACAGTGAGGAGGCTACAAATGCAGGTCAGCTTACTGGCGCAGGCTCTGCAATGATGATGATGTCTAGAGCTATGGGAGGCACAACCGGCTCTCCGTTAGGAGATATGGTACTTCAAACAGAGATAAAAATCATTCAAAGTCCCTCTGTGCTTAAGCCTATTTTTAACTATGTCCAAGAAATAAGTTCTAAGGCTGATGGAAAGCCTTCTGATTATAGATTTAAGAGTTGGAAAAATAATGTTTTTATACGACAAATTCGTGGAACCCAGATATTAGATATTTCTTACCGAGATAAGAATAAGGATTTAATACTTCCAGTAATGAAGATGATTTCTAAGACTTACCAGGCTTATTCAAAGAGAGAGAAATACGACTCTTTAAAAAGAGGCATTGATTATGCTGAAGAACAGGTGAAGATCTTTAAAGATAAAGCAGAATTATCGAACAGAGAGGTAGACAATTATGAGCTTCTTCATGGCATAAAGTCTGATGCTAAATGGAGTACTTCTAGTGGAGGTCAGAATTTTATGTCTTCTATGGGCTTTGCCCAGCCTCTGGCTAACCTAAGCACAGTAGATAGTTCAGTCTCTGTTGGATCGTCCTCAAACCCACTTGCTGATCTAGGTAAAATCAATCGAGAGATAATTAGGAGGAGAAAGTTTTTTACAGATAATGATCCAACTATAAAAGCTTTAGAGAGAGAGAGAGATGCTCTGAGGGAATATGTAGAGATTAGCGCAAGTGGTAGTTTAGCTTCTCCCTATTCAACCCCAGAAAATAAAGAATCAGCCCAGGAAATAATGGTCAAATATAAGGAGATGAGCCGTAGGGCACGTAGAGATTATGAAACATTAGAAAATTTAGAAACAATGCTGTTAAATCTTAAACTTGAAGTAGCAAAATCAAGAAAACCTTGGGAGTTGATCTCCACTCCAACTGTTAATGATGCTCCAGTTTATCCAAGCAAAAGAAAAATTGTAATAATAGGTTCGGTTATTGGACTTTTAATTTCATCTCTGGCTGTTGCATTTAAAGATTATATAGGTAATAAGGTTTTTAGATCTCGCTCACTTATAGCTAAGATGCCATCGAACATGTTGCTTAATCTTCCTGCCAATAATTACGAGAATTGGGATACACCAATAGCATTATTAGCAGCTAAAATCAGTAATTCTGTTGCAGAAGGTTCTTTGGCATTAATTCCTCTAGGGAATCTCGACTCAGTACAAATAGATACATTCTCTAAGAAACTAAGCAATTTTATTGGCAAGAAAGATATTGTAATTACCCAAGATTTGATGGAATCTAAAAATTGTGCTTCACAGCTTTTATTAGCTTCTCCAGGAAAAATAAAGTTTGCTGAGATTGAGACTTTCTCTAATCAGTTAGAAATACAAGGACAGCCAGTAATTGGCTGGATAATGTTTGATGCTGAGATGGAGTGATGCTCAAATGTCGAATAGATCTCTAGCTTTTCCTCTTATAAAGGCTGGATAATGGGAGTGAATTATTTGTTTAAAGTCCTTATAGGGACATTGCTATTTAATTTCTTCCCGCTCCTCAGTGTAAAGTCTCAGGTTATATGGGAATTAGCTCCTGATAAACAAGCAAATTTGAAACCTAATAAAACTTCTGGGTCTGAGAATAAATTATCTGGTGAGTATAGCTATTCATTCTCGGATCCTAAGGAAATAGAAAACAGCATAGATTCTCAGGATGATTGGAAGATTGTTATGCCTGAATTAAGAAATCCATCAACTTTAAATGCCCCTATTAAATGGGAATCACTACCACTTGAAGAAAATCAGAAGCAAAATGTTCCTAAATTGCATGTATGGGAGGAAGTCCCAAATGAAAACAATCCCTTTAATGATCTTGAAATTAAAAATGATTATGGGCGTATAGAAACCCCTCAAAACTTTGAAGAGGCACAATTAATTTTAAGTCGTCTGCAACCACGCCCAGATGATTATCAATTGCCTTTGAGTCTTGGACTTGCTGTCCCCACAGCTAATCAACTTATTGGCAGTGATATAAGACTTAGCGCTTTTCAAATTTCACCTTTTGACCCTGGTGAGGCGGGAGGAACTGGTAATCAAAATTATGCAATGTATATGGATCTTGGATTGACAGATAGATTCCAAATGTCATTCTTTGTTTCTCAAGCTGATGACCCTTTGTATGCAAAATTGACCGGGTTTGGTGAACAACCCGCTAACTTTTGGGAGAGTTATGGAGCAGAGTTTAAATATAGATTAGCTAGTGATAGATATGGTCTTTATGAGGATGCAGCAGGAAGATATTGGAACCTATCAATTACTGCCTCGATTGAAGGATGGAATGTTGGGAGTGGAGGTTGTGATTCGGCTCAATGTCAAGGTCAAGATGACGCAAGTCCGAATATCTTTAATGACTCGGGCGAGAGAGTCTTTACTAGGAATTTGATTGGATCATTGAAGCTGCCTTTTAGCTGGAATGTATCACCAACATGGCAGGTAACTGTTGCTCCTGGAGCCAGTTTTTTGCCTTCTATGCAGGGAGGTGGCCAAGGGGGGGCTGGCGATTTTTATGGACATAGCTATTGGATATCAGGCGGTGCTTTTTGGAGACCTATTCCTGTGGTGGAAATGTTTGGTTCTGCCTTAATGCCTTTAGGACCAGGAGATAATAGCTTTGATGAAAACTTATCATTTGAAAAAGTGCCTGTTTTGACGGCAGGACTAAGTTGGAATTTAAACCCTCGCATTGCGCTTGAGGGGACATTGTCTAATGGGTGGGGAGCAACCCCTGCAACTGCTTTTCTTACTCTTCCCTCTTCAGACCAAATTGGATACTCAACAAAATTTGTTTATACATCAGGTGCAGCAGATACACCGCAATTGCCTCTTACATTGCGACAGGAGTCATTGGCATCTGGAGGACTTACAGTTAACACAGCACTTGTTCCTCCTGATGGAACGACACAATCGTGGGTTAATTTAGACAGTGGTGGAAATCTATTTGGCTCGATATCACATTCTTTGTCTAATATCTTTCAATTAGATCTTTATCAGGCAGGTTTATTTAGTCAAGTTAATGTGATGGGGGGAGATCCTTCCTCAAGTTTGTCTGATAATTACACTACTGACGCAGGTTTGCACTGGAGAGTTGGTGGAAAGGCTGTAGCATTAAGTCCTCTAAGAGGTGCTCCTTTATGGACTTCTGGAAGAATAAGTCTTGGTCGTAATAATGATGCCAAAAGTTATCAAGGTTATATATTCGCAGAATCAATTAACACCTGGGAAGCTAATGAATGGTTGGCATTTAATGTTAATCCAAAGATTGCATTGAGTGGTGTGAGTGATCCTTGGGGTATAGGAATTAGTGCAAACTTACAAATAGGAGAAAGTTTCCAACTCATCCCTGAAGTTAATCTTGTTGGATCACATCTTGCTGCAACAAATTCTACCTTTGCGTTGCGGTGGCTTGCAAATCCTGAAACTATTTATGTGGACTTCTATCTTAGTAATGCTGCAGGCCTTATGGACATCGGACAGTTAATGCGTGTCAATGAGACCAGAATTGGCGGAAAAGTAAGCATTGTTTTCTAATTCTCTAACTATCAATTAATGGTAAGCGAAGTCTTATCCCATTGGCTGATCTAAGAGTTAATCTTCCTATCAGATTTGGTGTATGCCCTTTAACTGGTAAAACTTTAAATCTACGAACTAGTTCGGCTAAAACTAGTACTGCCTCTTGCTGTGCAAAAGCAGCTCCTGGGCATTTTCTTGGCCCCATGCCAAAAGGCAGGAAGGCCTCTCGAAACCATTTTGTTTCTTTTTCCTCTAGAAAACGCTCTGGTTGGAATTCTTCTGGACTTTGCCAGTGTTTTTCATGACGCTGAATGACCCAGGGGGAAAGAGTAAGTAATGCACCTACAGGACATTTACTTGTTTGATTAGGAGTTTTTAATAGAGTCTCACTTTCTGTGCGCTCTCTTATGAAGAAACTTACTGGTGGGTAAAGTCTTAGAGTTTCATTGAATACTGCAGAGCAGTAATTAAGCTTTTTTAATTCATTGGGTCCAATTGATTCATCTAAGGATTGTTTTGAAGTGACTTGATGTACCTCCTCTCTAAGTTTGTCTTGTACAGCAGGAGATATCGCTAGTAGCCATGTTGCGATACCTAGAGAACTTGCTGATGTTTCATGACCAGCTAAAAATAGAAAGCAGACTTGATCTACAAGTTCTTCAAGTGTGAATTTTCTATCGCTGTCTTGATCATGAGCCATTATTAAACAGTCAAGGATATCGGATGGGTTTGATGAGGACTTTGCAACCTTTTTAGATTGATATTTCAGCCTTTCTTCGATTGCTGACTTGATCCACTTTCTTATTATTTTTGCATCACGACGCAAACTTAATTGAACTAAACCTCTTGGTAAATGAAGAAATCTCATAACTAAGGCTCTGCCCGCTCGCCGTTGATATCTTGCAAATGCTTCAAATATTTCTTTTGCTTCTCCTTCCTCTAATGGCCTGCTAAGGATTGTACGAGTGATCACATCTGCTGTGACTAATGTCATTTCTTTGTCAATGTCTATTGGGTACTCACTGCCATATTTAGTTAACCTTTCGATTAGTGATTTTGTTGCTTCAGCCATGGCAGGGAAAACACGCTTTAGTTTTGCAACTTGAAAGGCTTGATCAATCAGTCGTCTTTGCCAGGCCCACTCGTCACCGTTGACTGAAAAAATTGCCCTCCCAATTAATGGTTCTAGAATCCAAAGCGTATAAGGATGCTTTGGGAAATTATCTACATCTTCAACAAGGATTTCCCTGACTAACTGAGGTTCATTGACTAAGAATACTGGAAGACCTAGTAGGTTTAGTTCTCCAATAGGAATTCGAAAATCCCATTCATTTAACAAATCAAGCCAGGATTTCCATCCCCTAGCAAGTCTTTGAAAAATATTGGCGGTATATGGAAGAGGCTTTGGCCAAGGGGGCTTAATTCGACTTTTATTAGTGATATTAGGCATTTGATTCTTTCCTTGGATCTGTAACTAGCAGGCCTGGCAGATCTACACCAGGACAATAATTACGTAGATAGTCAAAGTGGAGAGTAAACTGATTTAAAAATAAATATTTTTGTTGACGCATTGGCTTTTTCATTACTAGTGAGATTACTTCCATTTTTGGATATTCTTCCCCAGTTGGTCGCGTAAGACCGCAACTTTTAAAAGGGTCTACACCTGCAAAGCAAAGTAAATCTTCTTTTGATGTGATGTCTCTCCAGGGAAGCTTTGGATCAGAAGCTAATAATTTTAAGTCCTCACGGAAACTATTCGCATCAGGATAAACAGATAAATTTGCCAGATTTTGGCCTAGAGTTAAGAGTTCTACCCTCTCTAATAATTGTGAGCTGTCTGGGTTTCTTTTTAGCTCTGCAGCAAGCATTGCCATTACAAAACTCCCACTGCTATGCCCCACTAACCTAATTGCTTCTGCTGGATTTTCTTTCTCTAGATTTGTTAGTTCAAAAGCTAGCATTTGAACTCTTTCGCGGAGTCCTTTGTCACGAGCTTGCCCAAGCCTATGTGTAAAAAGGATGGATCTTGTTAGCCATGTCACACCAATTCTATCGGCAATTTTCCATGACCCCCACAAGGTTAGGCATGTCCCAACTAGTCCAACAAAAATACGAGTCAAATCAGGAGTTGAAAATATCTTTAGGCTTGTATAAGTGAGGTTGCCTATAGCTATTGCAGTCCCAAATGAGAATATCAAGAACAGTAATGGATAGGCGCCACATAAAGCGACCCCTGGGCATAGTCTTGCGATATGGATAATTGTTCCTCTAAAGAGATAAAAGGAGGCGTATCTAAAGCATTGCCCAAGGATCTCAACTGGTTGACGTGGCCAGTTAGCCCTTGCAATGTCGTCCCAGTGGAGAAAGCTAAGCTCTGAATGACATCCATTGCTTCCGATTTGTGTTGAATCGTTTATAGCTTGTATAGGCCATGTGGTTATGAGGCCCTTGCTGCTTTTCTTTCCGGTACGATATCCTCTTTCTCTTAACTCTTTTTGGAACAGACCTAGGTAGTGAGCTGCCCCTCTAGGGTCGAAGCCACTAATGAAATATGTTCGTAAGGAAGGCTGAGAAGTACAAAACTTTTTCTTGTACTCTGATTCAACTCTCTTGTCATGATTGTCAGTATTAGAGGACGGCACGAGAAAATGAGAATGAGGAATTTAAAGTTTGCATTTTTCTTTGGATTGACCGTAGGTCTTCATTCGCCGATTGGTCTTGCTTCCGAGAACTCTATTGAGCCTAAGGTAAGCACTATTGGGGGAGTTACAACCGCCACAATCATTGTTCCAGTAACTAACGGACGAGCATGGGATGTCCTGACCCGCTATGAAAGTACCGGTATTCGGATGCCAGATATTAAGGACGCAAAGGTTCTTGTTAGGAGTGGAAACTCGTTAAAGCTTTCACAGGTATATCAGGCACCATATACTTTTGGGTTGGAAATACAGGCTGTATTGGTAATAAAGGAGACCCCAAAAAATAAAATTGAATATCAACTAGTCAAAGGTGAGCTTATTCGATCTTTAAAAGGCTCTTGGAATCTGACCCCAGTTCATGGAGGAACTTTGGTAAGTCATGTTATTGAGATAGACCCTGAAGTCCCTGAAATCATTAAGCCACTTTTTTATGAGCTTAGTGAGACAAATCTGAGTCAGTCGATGCTAATCCTTCGAAAGTTGATGCTGGAGCCTTCAAAACCTCAACACCTCGGGGCTTTAGCGTTACCTGATAGATGATTCCCCTCCATTCCACCTTCTTTGAAAGCATAGCCTTGAGGGTTGACCACCCATTAACTAATTGCCCAGGGAAAAGGGCTAACATCCACCTTTGTAATGAACTGACTTTCCCTTCTCTAGCGACAATTTCAATCCATACCAATAACCCTATACAACCTAACTCGTAGAAAAATATAGATAACCAAGCATTATTTGCAAGACCTATTAGTAGGAGAAAACTTGTACTTAAGCCATGAAACATTATTATTGGCCATGAATGATGATGAAGACGAGCGGTAAGTATTTGCCTTGCAATCCAACGACTTAACTCCGACATGCTAATCTCATCGGAACGATCAACGATTAACAAGTTAGGACTGTAAAAATATTTTAACTTCATTTCTCTAAGCGGCTTAATTAGGCTTGTGTCTTCGCAAAGAGAATGTTCTAGAAGGTTTGTCCAAAGGCCATGATCAATTACCTCTCTCCGTACTGCGAGTGATCCCCCCCATGGGATATCAAGAATAGTCATCATGACAATTGCGCCTGCATTCCATACTGCTCTTGTCCAACCTGTCAAACTATTTTTTCGAGGTATAAACCATCGATTACCAGAAACTGCACCTACATTTTTTTGGCAACATCCAAGTGCAAGGGTTTGGAGCCAACTTTCAGATATGTCAGCATCTGAATCAATTATTGAGATTAATGATGAGCTTTGATTTAGTTCGTTAAAAGCCTGTAGTAGGGAAGCACACTTTCGAGAACCTTTCTTCGGCTTATCTCTTAGAGGTTGGATTTTTACATTTGACCAAGAGGGGTTGATCTCCTGTCTGTATGAAAAGCTTGTAATTAGATCATTGACAACTTTCCATGCTTCATCTTCTTGAGAGTCGATAACAATACTTAGCTGCCATTGCCCTTTGTAATTTTGTCTAGATAGTGAACTTAGTAAGTTGGTTAAAGTGCTATCTACCCCACGCAAGCATAAAATTACTTCTGCATATGGCCACTCTGAGATATTCTTTTCTTCCCATTTTACAGATGCTTTTCGGTTTTTTTGAACTTTTAATGCGAAAATACTTACTAAGAGGAATTGAAGGGCAAGTGCAATAGCAAATGCGACTGAAAGCATCTCTTTGACTATCAAGCGATTACAGAACTTCTAAGAAGTGAAGAGCCCCATGCGCCAATTAAGTCATCAAAATCTGGGCAATAAATATCTAATGGATCTAAGACCTCACGAGTCCATGTGCAGCTTGGTCTTGCGCGGACTCCTAAGGCATTTAATTCAGGGTAAGTTAGTTTTTCCTCTCCCCAGCGCTGCTGGAAAAAAGCTCTTAATGGATAAAGAGGATTGTCTGAATTAGAGGCAATTGCAGCAAGCCATTCTTCCATAGGAACTTGTTTTAATGGCGCTCCATCGGAGATTAATTTGGCAAGTAGGTCATTGAGCATTAGTGGGCGAGGGTGTTGAAGGTGGAAACATTTCCCTTCGGCTTCAGGACTCCATGCCAAAGCACTTACTGCCTCTGCCACATAATCAACAGGAACCAAATCAAGTTCCCAAGCAAGTTGAGGAGCTTGGCCAAGAGCTAAGCAACCTTGTAGAAGTCTTTGCAAGAGATCTCCTTCATGCCAATGGCCGGTAAGTGAGTGACCACCTATTAGTGGCGGCCTGTAAATGCTAATTGGTAAACCATGTTCACCAGCTTCTAGAATGAGACGTTCGCTTACCCACTTTGTTTGTGAGTAGCCAATGTGAATACCTTGCCAGGCTGCTAGATCGTCCGTTTCGAAGATTTCTTTGTTTCTATATGCTGCACTCTCGAAAACAGAAACACTAGATATAAGTTCTACTCTTATTGGGTTTTCAATAGTAGCCAACTTTAAGACTTCTTTAGTGCCTCCAACATTTGTAGCTGCTAATTGTGCATAAGATGCCATTTGACTGAGCTGGGCTCCGTTATGAAGAATCCCCCCTATACCTTTGGACAATTTGATGAATTCTTTTTCTTCAAGACCAAAAAATGGAAGAGCTAAGTCTCCAGGTATTGCTGATAATCTTTCGCTCCATGAAGGCTCCCAAAGGTCATATTTTTTAAGATTCTTTTTGATTCTATTGAGACCATGATCTGTATTTTCTGCTCTTACAAGACATTGGACCTGAATGTCTTCCCAGCGGTTTAATTGGCCTGCTAATAGATAAGCACCTAGGAATCCAGATGAGCCTGTCAGGAGTACAGAATTGCCAGGAGAAGAATTTGCTGGAAGTCCAGGGCGGGCCCAATCTTTATCTAACTTTGCTTCTTTATCAAGATTGAGTACCTCGAAATTTTGTTGTCCTTTTTGCGGGGTTAATTGTTTGATCCCGAGTGTAGCCAGTGCATCGAGAGTTGGGTCATCTGAAAGAGCTTCAAGATCTAGTCGAATGCCTAGTTCGGCTTGAACCACAGCAGCATATTCAACTGCCATCAATGAATCAAGTCCGAGGTTAAATAGAGACGCGTTGGAGTCAATCGAAGTTGCTTCGAGCAAATCCTCCTCGGCTTCAGCTGCCATTACTTCAGCTAGAAGTTCTCGAAGCTCATTCATTAATTTTTTCTGCCACTCAGATTGAGGAAGTTGTTGAAGCTTGTGCCAGGTTTTTTCGGCTGCCGAAGGTCCAACTTCTTCGAGGAGATTGTTAAACCAGCTTCTTTGCCTAGGTATTGACTGGGAAACAAGTTTTGGCCAATCATTTTGAACAACACAAACCACTCCACCTTTGCCACGATTAAGTAATTTCCCAATGGATTGAAGAGCATCCTTTGGCTTAAGCATGCCTATTCCTACACTTTCAAAACGACTTTCAAGATCGGCCGCCATTCCAGGCCCCTTCCAAGGACCCCATTGAATTGACAAACAGATCGGCATGGAAGAATTTGCTTCGCAATATGCCTCCATGGCTCCATTGGCTGCTCCATAAGCTGCTTGACCTGGTGAGCCAAGTAATGATGCAACTGAGGAGAAACCAATAAGAAAGTCTATGTTTGGCTGACTTTTTGATAGGGCTTGCATTAGTTGCCATCCATTAACTTTGGGCAACATTGTTGATTTGATTAAGTTTTCATCAAGATTTGATATAAGGCCATCATTCAGAATCCCAGCAGCATGGAATATTCCTCTCAAGGGTTTGTTTTTCGGCAAGATATTTAAGAGATTTGTTAAATTTTTACCAGTCAATGATTCTTTTGATTCTGAAAAATCACAAGAAGAAAGTATGTATTTAACTCCCTGCTCCTCTAATTTTGTAAGAGCTTTAATGGCTTCTTCGTTAGGTTTTTCTGCATGCCTACTGATAAATATCAATGACCTTGCCCCTTGATCTGCTAACCAGTATGCGAGCTGAAGTCCAATACCTCCTAAACCTCCAGTGATTAGATAAGTCCCATCTGATTTGATTGTTATTGGGTCTGGTTTTGTTGGGTGAGTAATTACAACCTTCCCAACATGACGGGCCTGCGCCATTACCTTAAAGGCTTCTTGATAGTGATCAATTGACCAAGATTTTTGAGGGATAGGCATAAGCTTGCCGGTAGTTATGTCCTGAGTGATTTGAGAAAGTAAGTTTTTTATTTGGTCCGGATCCCTGGCTACAACCTCAAGAAGGTCAAATGGTTTGTATATGACATTCGGACGCATTTTGCTTGCCTTCTCTTTGCTCCAAATATCAATTTTTCCTAATTCAAGGAATCTTCCTCCATCTTTGATGCATCGGAAGCTTTCATCTACCCAAGAACCCTTAAGGCTATTAAGTACTACATCCACTCCTACTCCATTTGTTAAATCTAAAATTTGATCAGAAAAATCTAGACTTCTGGAATCGAAAACAGCATCAACACCTTGTTCTATAAGAAAGGGTTGCTTGGATTGACTCGCTGTTGCAAAAATCTTGGCACCTGTGCGTTTAGCTACCTGAAGTGCTGCTTGGCCTACCCCTCCTGCCGCAGCATGTATTAAGACTGATTCATTGGCTTTTAAGTTCGCAATAGTTTTTAGGCCGTATTGAGCTGTTAAGTATGCAGTGCTGAAGCTTGCTCCCTCTTCAACGCTCATTCCTTCGGGGAGAGGTACGCACAGTTCCTCCCTTGCAATGACATGACTTGCAAGACTCCCGATAGTTAATGCTGCTATAACTCTTTGGCCGATAAGTTTATTAGAAACATCGGGACCTACTGCTATGACAACTCCAACTGCTTCGCCTCCAAAGGGCAATCTTGTTTGATCATCAAGTCCTAGAGAAGCCGCATGCTGTTTAAGTAAGCCAAGTGCATTTAATACATCGCGGAAGTTAAGGCCTGTAGCCTCCACAACTATCTCTACTTCTCCAGGCAGGAGACTTGCAGATTGCAAAGGTTGCTTGTGCAGTCCCTCTATTCGACCAGACCCATCAGTTCTTATTTGGAATTTCTCTTCTTCTAAAGGTTTTAAATTTGGTCCTTTTAAAACACCTCCCTCCCAGCTTATTTCTGCTTGTGTATTGCTGGCTAACAAGATTTTCGACCAGTCTTCAGCGATTGGATGATTATTTATTTTGTTTGATATATGCAATGTAGTTATTTGCAAGTCAGCTCTTTCAAGTAACGCTGTCCTTAGAAAGGCTGTCAGTGCATTTGCTGAATCCGACTTCCCTTCTAAAACAATTAGAAGTTGTCTTGGAGGGGAATCAGATAAGTGTTTTAGAAGATTTAACATCTCCGCAACTGAATTAAGCGGAGAGTCTTTATATATATCAGGCCAAACTAATATTGGTTTAATGCTGTCTAGAGGGATATCTTCAATGGACAACTTCTTCAATTCGATATCTTGACTATCTGCCCACTCTGTAAGACTGCCTGAGATTAATTCTTTATTAGAAATTAGAAAGATCTCATCGTGATGATTGGGGAAATTGATTTGTTCTTTGAGAGGGTTCGTGGACCAAACTGTCTCATAAAGTTCAGGGCCCAATAAAGATTTTTCTTTGAGGGGAAAAAGTAAGTCAAGTAATGATCGGGTTACTCTTCTTAGCTTTAAGCCAGTGATCTTGCCTAAAAACTTGTCGTTACTTTTAAGAAGTAAATTTGCTTTTAAGGTTGAGTTCTCCTCTTCCCCAGACTGCAGTTTTACATGGCATTTAAACTGGTCTGGTAAAGGCCAGCTTGATAATTCTAAATCTTCGATTCCAATTGGTAGGAATATTTGGCTATTTGAGTGATTAAGCATCATGCATGCGGCAACAGCCTGGAAGCACCCATCAATTAGGCATCGATCTGGAGCACCTATAGGTCTGGAGATGAGGGCCCAAGAATCGTTATCGGTTGCTTTAATCTCTTCGATTGTTTGATAGCTATTTCCATATTCAAAACCTATTAACGAGAGTTTTTTGTAGAAACTCGCTACATCAATGCAATGCGATGTAGCTGGAGCTTCAGTAAATGATGGTTCAGGAAGCAAATCTTTCTTACTCTGATCAAAGCCTTGAGCTGTACATTTAATTCCACCATGTTTCAACCAGCTTTTATTGTCTTTGCTTTGGCTGTAAAAACTCATATAACCTTGCCTGTCTAAAATTGCCTGGAATTCTATTTCTTTAGAGCTATCTATTTTTAAGGCAGATTCCACCTTGAATTCCGAGAGTGCAATGCAGTTATTATCTTTATAACTCTGTTCAATAGCTAGCTCTAGATAGCCAGCAGCGGGAAAAACAATCCAGTCTCTGATTACATGGTCAGACAGATCTTTTGTCAGATTTGTGTTTATCTGTGTAGAAAAGTGTTCTAAATTGCCAGGCAGTTCAATCTTTTTAAGTGTTATTTTTGAATCTTTAACTTCGCCATTATTTTTAACTTGGTTCTTACCTAAGTGATCAAGCCAAAGACTGGACTTGGAATTACTGCCTCCAACTTCATTCCACCAATAGCGTTGCTTTATAAAAGGATGGCCAGGGATATTTATTTGTTCGTATGGATACTTGCTGTGGAAAAGTGTCCAATCTATGTAAGCACCTTTTCCAATCTCTTTGGCCAAATCCTGAAGTTTCTCTTTGCCTTCTTTACCTTTAATGCCTAGCTTTATATTGCTTAATGGGTTTTGTTTCTTTCTTGCATTTTTAGATTGTGAAGCAGCCTCTCCTTCCCAGGCTGGAGGAACCTTCTTTCTTAGTTGATCTAGGATTTCATCACGAGTTTCTCCTACAGCTATGAATCTATGTGCAAATATGCTTCTACCTAAATGCGTATTGGCAATAATATTGTTAAGGCTTTTTGATGGGGAACTAGATAGAAGTTCGGCATAATCTTCAACTAGCAAGTCAAGGGCTTGAGGGGTTTTGGCACTAATGCAAAATAGATATATAGGGGGCTCAGGTGTTGAGCTTAACTTGCTGTTTTCTTGTTCAATTTTATTAGGGGCTTCGCTCAAGACAGCATGTGCATTTGTACCTCCAAATCCAAATGAACTGACACCGGCTATTAAAGCTTTACTAGGGTTTGGAAATTCTTCGAGCGTTGTCTGTACTTTTAAACCAAGTTTTTGAAAATCTATTGATGGATTAGGTGTCTGAAAATGCAAGCTAGGTGGGATCTTGGCATTTTTTATACATAATGCGGTTTTTATGAGACCCGTAATACCTGCTGCGGTCTCTCCATGCCCTAGGTTGCTCTTAACAGAACCAACTTTGCAAGGGCTTTCCTTAGGACGATCTTCCCCAAGAACGCTTCCTAAAGCTCTTAGCTCAATAGGATCACCCTGACGGGTGCCCGTCCCATGGGCTTCTACATACTGTGTTTCGTTGGGATTAAGTCCTGCATGCTCAAATGCTTTGCGAACACATGCAGCTTGTGAACGTTGACTTGGCGCTGCAAGTCCTTGACTCCGGCCATCAGAGTTTATTGCTGTTCCACGAATCAAGGCATGAATTGGATCTCTATCTCTTAAGGCTGCGGAAAGTGGTTTAAGTAGAACCATCCCAGCTCCTTCTGAACGTACATAGCCATTAGCTTCAGCATCAAAACTTTTGCAACGTCCTTCAGGAGATAACAATCCTGCCTTGCAAAAACTCATCTGAATGCCTGGATGGATAAGAGCTTGGACTCCTCCTGCAAATGCAAGATCAGATTCCCCTCTCAAGATGCTTTCACAAGCAAGATGTACTGCTACTAGGGATGATGAACATGCCGTATCTACAGTGAAGCTAGGCCCCTTTAAATCAAGGAAATAGGAGATACGATTTGCGGCAATACATCCTGTGTTTCCAGGGAGAATAAATGGTTCATTATCCGGAGTTAGGTAGTCTTGTTTTGATGCCCAAAGTAGAGAGCTATAGTCAGCACTTGAGATCCCAACAAATACACCTACAGAGTTGCCTCGCAATTTATCTAAAGGTTGAGATGCATTTTCTATAGATCTCCAAGCAACTTCTAGTAGAAGACGTTGTTGGGGATCCATGCAAATTGCTTCTCTGGGTGTAATTCCAAAGAAACCAGGATCAAAAGAATCGATGTTTTGAAGAAACCCTCCCCTCTTTACATGTTGAGTTAGTGGGTTGCGCGGATCTGGATGGAAATGAGATTCAAGATCCCAGCGAGATCTTGGGACTTCGGTAATTGCTTCTTTCCCGTTAGACAATAACTCCCAGAATTCTTCTGGGGATTGGATGCCGCCAGGAAGATTGCATCCAATCCCAATGATCGCAATGGAGTCTTGATTAGGCATTAAGCCGACCCCAGAATTAATTTTTTAATCTCATCATGATTACTCTCAAGACGGTTCTTTTTGTATGCCTCCTTAAGGCGAGAATAGTCTTTTGGATCTTTTAACCAGCTTGCTAGAAGATTAACCAGGTTGTTTGGGTTTTGAATTGCTATGTCGATACCACGAGAAGCAAAGTATCGCCTGGCTAGTAACTCTTGGGGCATTGTGCTGCCGAATGCATTAAATATAAGGACACACTCAGAAGCTATAGCTTCTGTGGCTGTTCTGGCTCCTGGTCTAGCGACCATTGCCCAAGCTTCTTTATATAGTTTTGCCATCTGTTCAGGATTTTGAAAGCCTAGGGCTTCTAGAGAAAGTTCAGAGTTTTGTTCACTCCACTCATGAAGCTTAGACTTTGCACTTTCTCTCTTCCCGCATAATGCGATCACTCGAATCCTTCCAGATAGGGGCAGTAAAGCATTTAGCAAGTCAATATGGTTATTAGAACCATTGGCTCCGCTCCCAAGTACAACTAATGGCAGCTCTTGAAAAGACTCTGATTCTCCTTGAGTTTTTTGAAGCAAATTTTCAAAGCTTGGTTCAAATAAGGGGCCAAGAACCTTAATTCGATTTTTTGGGAAACCTCTTTTTTCTACTTCGACTGCTGCTTCTGAAGTTATAGACCAGAAGTTGTTTGCTGTAAGAGATACCCAGTTGCGACTAAACCCAAATCCTCCATCTAATTCAGTGCAGCAGGTAATGCAGCGCAAAGACCCCCCAATCACTCTTTTGGATAGATCAAAGTGCCCGCGATTGATATGAGGATGGGTAGAAATGATCAACTCAGGTCGAAACTGTCTTAATAAGCGTATTAAATAGTTCCGCCCAAACAAAACTGTCCCTGGTTTGACTAGGTCTTCAAATTCGACTAATCGCCAGTAAACCTTATGAAGCCATGGCCAGTACCTTTGGATCCAGTTATAGAGAGAGACACTTGTGCGCATTATGAAACTGGCTTCTTCAAGTAAGTGTTCTACTTTTACTTGGCCTTCTGGATCCCATAGCTCCAACCAACTTTTTATTGAATAAGCTGCAGCATCATGGGCTGTGCCACCGCTTGAAGTAAGAATGAGAACTCTCATAAAATAAATTTATAAATTCAATGAGTGGAACGCAGACTTTTCTTTTGGCTAAGACTGGAAAGGAATAGTACCCAACCAATTGCTCCAAGGACGACTGCAATAGCTCTCCCTTCTTCGAAACCAAGAGTGGATCTGATCCAAGAAGGTAAATTCTGCCAAGATAAAGCAGGCTGAACTATTTGATCTACTGCTATTGAGACAGTAATAAAAGCAATTAATCTTGCTGACCAGTCAAAGGAGTATCGAAGTGCAAAAATCCTAGGCAAATCTTCAGGAGCCCCCAGTTGACTCCAGGCTTGCTGGAGAGAAGACATGACAATTGGCAAGCCAGCACTAAATACAAAAACTCCTCCAAACCATATAAAAGGCTCGTTGGCAAAGATTTGAAGCCCTGCTCCCATAAGTATCAATGATTGGATGAAAATCACTCTCAGCCAAATCCATTTCCAGGAAAGACCTGCTTTGCTTTGCCATGTCAATATTCCTAGGCAATATCCAATAGTCGCAATCAGAATTACTAATGCCATTTTTTCAGACCCATAGGCAATGGCAACCCAGGCAGGGAAAAGTATTTCAGTTGCAGCATAAGAAAATGAAACAGCAATGCTAATTATCAAGGCGACTTTTGCAAGAGGTATTTCTGTCCAAAGTGCTTTAAGAGTCCTCCAATGTTGGGCTAATTCAAATCCCTGCCAGACAGTTTGACTGGTAATTGGATTTGTTAATTGCCTTGACCATGGTGCCGCCAAGACACAAATAAGAGCAAGTAGAAAGCTCAAAGCATCAATTGTCAAAACAGCTTGTAGTCCTAATGACCTGGATATCCAACTCCCTAAAAAGGGTGCCATTGCAAGAACGAGACTATCCGTGCTAGCGAATAATCCATTTGCACGGATCAAGTTTGACTTTTTGATAATCAGGATGGGAATAAGACTAGAAAAGCTCAGGATTAACGCTGCCTCTGCCATAGCAGCGACACCCTGCAAGAAGAGCAGTGGGAGTATTAGAGGAATTGCTTTTTCTTGAAGGAGTATTGCTGCAAAGGCAATGGTGCAAAGGGCCCCTATTCCATTAGCAATGAGCATTACTTTTCGACGGGACCAAAGATGTAGGCGATTCCCGAGAAGAGGGAGAACAAGTATTCGTGCTAGCTGCACTGTTATTGCAACTAATCCGAAATCCATTAGTCGTTGGGTATTTGCAAAAAACCACAACCCGATTCCATAGAGGCTTGTTTGAGTACCAATGTTGGATATCAGTTGGCCTAGCCAAAGCCAGAGGAATGTTTTGTTTGCTTCAGTTGATGAGGAATTCATTCAGAGATTATTCCTTATTACATAGTTCCTGCGCTCTTATTGGTTAAGGAGTGATTGCAAAATTCTTTGTGTCCAATTGGTTGTTTGAACCATTGTGTGCAATTTAATTTAGGTAAGCAATTTTGTCGACTTTGTTTGGTCTTCACTTTTTAATTCCTACTATTTGAGACATGAGTGTTGATCAGATCGTTTTAGCTGGAGGTGGACATAGTCATGCTTTGTTGCTTAGGCGATGGGCTATGCAACCTTCTTTGCGGCCTTCTTGCGAGATAACTCTTGTAACCCGCAAAAGCACAACTTTGTATTCTGGAATGATCCCTGGCTTGATCTCTGGAATTTATTCAAAAGATCAACTTGAAATAGATCTAAGGCGTTTAACTTTATTAAGCAGAGTGGGGCTAATTGTTGCTGAAATTATTGGGATAGATCTAAAAAATAAAAAACTCTTGTTAGAGAATCGTCCGTCAATAAGTTTTCAGGTCCTAAGTCTGGATGTTGGATCAGAGACATATTTTCCAGAACAAGTCGTTCTACATAGAAAGGAGGTTGAGGTAGTTCCAATTAAGCCATTGGAGTTCTCTTTGGCTTGGATAAAAGCGCAAGATAGCAAGTCTTTGCTTAATAGTTCAGCTCCTTTCACTATTGTTGGAGGAGGCTTCTCAGGTGTTGAAGTTTCTTTGGCGCTAAGAAATCGTTGGCCTTCTCGTAAATTGTTTTTGCATGCGAAGTCTTCCAGGCTTTCTGCTCTTTTCCGCAGAGTTTTGTCAGCAGCCTCTGTAGAGATCTTTGCTAGCGATAGTCCAATAAAGTCTCCTGCTCTACTTTGCACAGGGGCTAAAGGCCCTGCTTGGTTGATAAGAAGTGGTTTGCCTGTAGATGGTTCGGGCAGGATTCTTACTACTAATACACTTCAGGTTGTTGGCAATCCTTTCTTTTTTGCAGTTGGTGATTGTGCTGTTATTGAGTCTTCCCCTAGACCACCCTCCGGTGTCTGGGCGGTTCGAGTTGCTGAACCACTTGCGAACAACCTTGAACGGTTAGTTAGGAATATTCCTTTGAAGCAATGGCAACCTCAATCGACTGCACTGCAATTAGTTGGGTTTCAGGACAAATTAAACAAAACATCTCTTGGCTTTGCGTCTTGGAGTGTTTTTTTGATAGGACCACATCCTTTCCTTTGGAAGTTAAAGCAAAAAATTGATCTTCGTTTTATGGCCAGATTTAATGACTTAGTGGAAATGGCTAATTCTTCTTCTCGAAAGGATGAGGTGATGGCTTGTAGAGGTTGTGGTGCCAAGCTCCCTGGATCGCTTCTGAAACTTTCTTTAAATGAGGCAGGCCTTTCTGGAATTGAACAAGAACCCAAAGATGCAGTTGAAATTACATCTATTGGACAAGGTGAGAGATTTCTTCAAAGTGTTGATGGCTTTCCAGCTTTAGTTAGTGACCCATGGCTAAACGGACGATTATGTGCTTTACATGCAAGCTCAGATATCTGGGCTTGTGGTGCCGAAGTACTTTCAGCTCAAGCTGTAATTACTCTGCCTCTTGTTGAGGCCAAATTGCAAAAAGAATTGCTAACCCAGACTTTGAGTGGAATTCAATCAGCTCTTAAGCCTCAAGGAGCAAAGCTGATAGGCGGCCATACTTTGGAAGCAAGAGAACTTTCTTCAGTACCAAATGGTTTAGGTGTTCAAGTAAGCCTTAGCGTTAATGGAAAACTTTCCAATGGTGAAAGGGAGTGGGGGAAAGGCCCTCTACATTCTGGAGATGTTCTTCTTATAAGTAGATCTATTGGCACCGGGGTGCTTTTTGCTGCTGCCATGAAAGGTAATGCTTGCCGAAATGATATTGATAAAGCTCTTGAGCAAATTTCAATTAGTCAGTACGAAACTTTTAAGACTCTGAAAGCTTTGCAAGAAAGGTCAAATGAACTTTCCCCAATCCATGCTTGCACTGATGTAACTGGCTTTGGCTTACTTGGACATCTTGGCGAGATGATTCAAGTCACTAATCAAATAAATAAAGGTCTAAAAAACACCTCATCATTAGTAAGGGTTCAAATAGATATTGAGAAAGTCCCTTCGATGGAAGGATCTATCTTGATGTTTGAAAAAGGTTTTTATAGCACTTTGGCCCCTGCTAATAAAGCTTCATTGAGCCTATTAGAGGCTAATGGCAATAATGAACCATTAATTCAATTAAATCTAGGAGAAATTGACTATGGGAGTGTAAGCTACAAAGCTCTGATTGAACTATTGGTTGACCCACAAACTTGTGGACCTTTGCTTATTAGCTGTACAAAGAGATTTGCTAAAGATGTTTTGTGTAATGATGGCTGGTGTCCAATAGGAAGGGTTATATAGAACTTGAATCTATTTTTTAGGATATAGCACTTATCATTTTTTATATAAGTTATCAATTTTTTCTAGCCTAAGACGATTTAATTCAGCGCCTATTTGTGGACCTTGTTGCCAGCCTTGTTCAATTAGGATGGTTGCGGTTATCTCTGGTTTAATTTTTCGCCAAACCTTCCACCATTGAATTAAAGGTTTTTGCATAAAATTATCCCTACAAGCTGCTAATGCAACTGATTGAGGATGTGTATTCCTTTCCTCTATAGCATTGCACCATTGAGAAGGCTTCCATGATAAACATTCTTTGGAAATATTTTCTTGAGAAAGCCAATATTTTATGTCTAGACTCTCGCTAAGGATATTACGTTGTTTGTGTGGCAAGTTTAGGCGCATCGCAAGAGATGCTGGTTGATCGGAAACCCCAACAAGCATTGTCATTGGATTTATTCCAAAATCTATTCCCCTTTGAATTTTGTTGGAGAGATAAGGGTCCTTTTGGATGCTTTCGCTAAGCATTAAAAATCCTGCCCAACCTTGTAAAAGTTCTAGTGACTTCTGCCAATTCTCTTTTTCAAACATAATATTAAGTTCCATACTCAGTCTTGAGGATAGTGCTGGAGGGGCTTTTGTTGTTTTGTCTCCATGCTTCCAAGCCCATGGCCACCTTTCAGTTGTTTCTTTGATTTGATGAAGAGATTCAGGTGTTAAATGGAATCCAAGCCTTGATGCATACCGTGCACCTCTGATTATTCTAGTTGGATCTTCTTCAACACTTTTTTCGTGTATAAAGTCGAGTTTACGTTCAATGAGATGTTTTTGACCATTGCATAGATCAATAATATTGCCCTCTGGAATTTCTAGGGCAATAGCATTGATAGTAAAATCTCTTCGTAATAAGTCTTTTTCTATACTGCATTGCTTGACAATTGGATTTTCACCTGCTGCAGGATATTTTTCTTCTCTTGCACTAGAAATATCAATGGTTAATCCCTCCCATTTAAAACTTGCCGAGTCGTAAGTATCATGAAACTTTAAATCCTCTAGTTTCTTAGGATTGATATTATTGGCTAATGCCTTAGCCAGCTTTATTGCTGATCCTTCTACAACAATATCTACATCTGTTTTTTTTAAACTTAGGTGTTCATTTTGCTTCTTTAGGAGCCAATCTCTAACTAGGCCGCCAACAATGGCTAATCGTTGGATGGATGAATCTGAAGCAGCTTTGGACAAAGCGGCGTTAAGACCTATGGGCATATTTGGAATATTCTTCTCAGATAGTGGGCAGCCTTGTGTAGTCATCGCAAAAAATTAACAATCTGGAAGTGAGCATTTGAAAAAGATATTTTTCCTTTATGTATTGCCAAGTGGTTGAATTGGAGCAAGGCGAGGATCAAGTATTTTGGGTCCCATCCCACTAAATTTGACAGCAATTGATATCTTTTGACCACTTCCAAAAGTATGAGTAATTTCTCCTTCCCCAAAGCTTGAATGCATCACTCGATCACCTACATTCCATTGCCTTCCTGGAGAAGGCCCTGCGTTCAGTTTTCGAACAGCATTACTTGGCAAGCTAGAGCTTTTTGAAGCTCTGGGTTCTTCACGATCAACTCTTGTTAATCTACTTAGATGGTTTTCCTTTCGCAGAGAGGTACCTCCTGTACGAGGTATCTCTCCTTTTAATAGAGTTTCAGGGAGTTCTGATAGGAATAACGATGGAATAGCTGGTTCTCGCATGCCACCCCATAAGCGTCTTTCTGAGGCATGGAATAGGAAAAGCCTTTCTTTTGCTCTAGTAATTCCTACATAACAGAGTCTTCTTTCTTCTTCTAGTGAAGAAGGGTTGTCAAGAGATCGATAGCTAGGAAATAGACCTTGCTCCATTCCAACAATGCAGACGATTGGAAACTCCAACCCTTTACTGCTGTGAAGGGTCATGAGTGTCACACGATCGCTAGCAGTGTCTTTGTCGTCAGCATCGCTGGCGAGTGCTGCTGATGCTAGAAAATCCTCAAGAGTAGTTTCATCATTCTCTTCTTGATGCTGAATAGCAGCATTAATGAGTTCTTGTAGATTCCTTCTCCTTTCTTCTGACTCGTCGGTAGCTTCTGAAATTAATTCACTAGCATAACCACTTTGCTCTATCACATTTTGAATTAACTCGTGAGGGGGAACATAATGCAGCTTTTTCTTTAAATGACTTATAAGCTCACAGAATTGAATTAATCCTTTTGATGATCTCCCGGAGAGCGATTTAACGGCTTCTTCATCACTAACTACATCCCATAATGTAATTCCAAGTTGATTTGCAGCATCAGAAAGTCTTTGAATAGTCGTTTTTCCTATTCCTCTCTTTGGGACATTTAGAATCCTAAGCAGGCTAACTGTATCTGAAGGGTTAATTAAAACTTTTAAATAGGCCAAAATGTCTTTAATTTCTCTTCTGTCATAAAAGCGAAGCCCTCCTACAACTACATAAGGAATTCCCCATCTGACCAAGGATTCTTCTATAGAACGTGATTGTGCATTTGTTCTATATAGAATTGTCATGTCTTTCCATCCTGAATTATGGTTAGCAGCTTGAAGCATTCGCAGACGATGTACCACAGCTTCTGCTTCTGCTATCTCATCATCGCAGCGAGTTAAATGTATTAATTCACCTTCTTCACGCGTGGCCTTTAATATCTTATCTATTCTCTCACTATTATTAGTAATCAATGCATTTGCAGCTTCTAAAATATTTGATGTTGAACGATAGTTTTCCTCAAGCTTTACCATTGTTGAAGTAAGATTGTCAGGCTCTTTATCACCAAAGTCAGATTGGAAGTCCATTAAAATTGTAAAGTCAGCAGCACGAAAGCTGTATATGCTTTGATCGGCATCACCTACTACGAATATTGACCTATCGCTCCAGTCTTTAAAACCTTTAGCTGAGGAACCATCGGTAACTATAAGGCGTATTAATTCATACTGAGTTCTATTTGTGTCTTGATATTCGTCCACAAGCACATGCTTAAATCGATTATGCCAATAGCCCCTTATCTGTTCATTTTGAAGTAGTAAGTGTACAGGAAACAAGAGTAAATCATCAAAATCTAAAGCATTATTTGCGGCTAGGGAACGTCTGTAAAGCCTATATATCTCAGAGATTAGCTTACCTCGCTTGTCACCAGTTTCACTTTCTAGTTGTTCGGGCATCCAGCCTTGGTTTTTAGCATTGCTAATGGCCCAGCGTATTTTTTTAGGCTCATATCGCTTGGGATCTAGTTGAAGTTCTTGGACTACTATTTCTTTTATTAGATTTTGAGAATCTTTTTCATCATAAATTGAAAATTGACGGGTCCAACTTAAACCTTCTGGGTCCTTAAGCTTGTCAATATCAAAACGAAGGAGCCTTGCAAATAATGCATGGAAAGTGCCAATCCAGAGTTCTTTTGTGATCTCTTGATAAATTTTATTTCGTAGTTGCCTTTGCTCAATAATTGGAAGTGTTTTAAAAGGTTGCCCAAATTGAGCTAAAGATACATTTTGAGCCAACAAAACTTCCAGTCTTTCTTTCATCTCCCGAGCAGCTTTGTTAGTAAAAGTGACTGCAAGGATATTTGTAGGATCTATGCCGTGATGACCAATGAGATGGGCTATGCGATGGGTGAGAGCTCTTGTTTTACCGCTCCCTGCCCCTGCAACAACAAGTAGAGGCCCCCTGTGGTGATTAACAGCTTTACGCTGCGCTTCATTTAGTCCATCTAGAAAGATCATCGATGAAGAATATCTCCACTAGGTAAAAACTTCTTGAATAGAAGTTCTTTTTGCAAGTTTTGGCAGACTAATGCCATAAGTCTCTTCAGTAAGAAGTTCAGTGACACTAGCTCTCTTTAATGGAAGTTATCTCGGGAAGAGGCCTACTGGTATTGGAGTCGTTGCAAGAGACTTGATTTGTGAACTTGATCCCAAAAGAGTCCCGCTTCTTGATCCACTTGGTGGAATTCGCTTGGGGAGTATTCCTATCCCTAATGACCTTATGCCTGAGCTGGGCTTTAAAGCTCATTGCAGACGCTTGCTTTGGACTCAGAATGAATTACCCCGAATCCTTAAAAAAGCAGGGTCTCCTTTATTACTTTCACCTCTCCCAGAAGCTCCTTTGTTAAAGGGGATTAGGTCTGTGGTCTTAGCTCATGATTTGATCCCTATTCGTTATCCGCAATTAAGTCCTGTCTTTGCCTATTACCTCACATATGTGCCGCTAGTTCTTCATAATTCAGAAAAGGTCTTATGTAATTCTGAGGCAACTGCGCGTGAGATACACTCTAGACTTGCTGTGCCTGCTCGAAAATTATTAACCATACCTTTAGGCTTTGATTCGAGTAATCTTCGGCCTCTAAATATTCCTCGGAAACCTATATTTTTGATTTTAGGTAGACATAATCCTCACAAAAATATTCCCAAAGTCTTAGAAGCTTTGTCACACATAAAAAATAAAGATATCGAGTTATGGATTGTTGGGCCTAGAGATGTTCGGTATACTCCTAGTCTAAAAGTTAAGGCAGATGAGCTTGGGATATCAATGCGATGCAAATGGATATCTTGGGTAACAGATGAAGAGAAATTGCAATTATTAAATTCCTGTCAAGCATTGATAATAGCAAGCCTATGGGAAGGATTTGGCTTGCCAGCACTTGAGGCCATGGCATGTCACACTCCAGTAATTGCCTCTTCTGCAGGAGCACTCCCAGAGGTCTTAGGAAACGCAGGTTTATTTGTTAACCCTAGAAGCTCATTTGAAATAAAAGAAGCTATGTTGAGTGTATTAAATAATACTTCCCTGCGAGAGGAATTGCGTCTGAAAGGAATAGATAGATTGAAAATTTATAGATGGGAAAGATGTGCAAGGCTTGTAGAAAAAGTCTTGAGTGACATTAGTTAAAAGATCTTTCTTGATTTCAGTTGTAATTACTAAGAGTTTCCATCTATAATCGGAATTTGTTCCTTAGTGCTTGAAACTTATGAATGCTTGAGTTGGAGGTTCCTTTTGGTCGATCATCTTTAAAGTAAAGATCCCAATGCTGATTAATTCTCTCTAGTGAATCAACCCATCTTTGCAGAAGGTTAGTTTCATTTAGCCTTGAGAGTAGAAGCTCGACTTCTTCGTCATTGGTTAACCACTCCTTGGGATTATTTGTTGCTGAGCTAATTTTGCTTATATCATTTTCTAGAAAACCTGAGCCAATTTGATGACCAATTCTTCCAGGCTCAAGTATATCGGAAAGCCCATGATTAAAACTGCTGAAAACCACACATCCACATGCAATTGCTTCAATAGGAGGCAAACCAAACCCTTCTGTTAGTCCGTGTGAATTCCAAAAATCAGCGGAGTCATAGATTATTACTTTAGAATCATTAAACAATCCAACGAGATCTTCTTCCCATCCAGATTGGACTTTAACTTTTAGGCCCTTCTTTATAAGAGCTGGTACAAGCTTTTTTAACACATACTTACTGTTTTTTCTTTTCTGGACTAGTACATCTATGGAACGATTCCTTTTGTTATGGGGGTGGATATTTAAGTTATTATTCCGAGCACCTCTTTCAATCCACTTTTCTTCAAGGCAGTTTTGAATAAGGAATAGTGGATTTCTTTTTGCCTTGCCCCCCCAATATCCAAGTGTATTCTTGCTGGAAGCTAAAATAGGTATTTCTGGAGGAAGATCGAATTTATATCCACAGCTGTGAGCATGATAAGCAATTGCTCTTCCTTTTAGAATTTTTAATAGTCTGGGCACATCAAAACCCCAGCAAATAATCCAAAGTCTAGTGTTCAGTGAACCCTCACTTTTTAATTCATCATCTAAATATGGGTGATTCAGTTCACGTTGGCGGTAGGTAACAATCTCACTTGGAAATCGAGTATTTATTAATCTGGAGGCTTGCAATTCTACATACAATCCACCGCAGCGAAAGTTATCAGTTGTACCTGGAACAAGAAAGGATATGGGACGCAAAGGTCTATTGTATAGAATCTCTATAACTATGACTTATATCTGAAGAAATATCTATTCTAATCTTTTTAGGTAATCATATTTAGGAGTCTATATCGACATATTGATGCCCCATTAGACCTCATTGAGTTTTGCTTCTTAGCAGTTCAGGGTGTTCTTGAAGCTTTTATTTGCTTTATAACTTAAATGACTTTTATTCCCCCAGTTGAGCTTTCAACTTATCCAATGCTTGATTGATAGTAGTTAATTCAGGATGCTCTTGAATAGTTGCATCGAGCTTATCTTTAGGCATTCTTAGCTTCTGACCAATGTTGAGAACTTCCTCAGTCAGTCGTTTTTTATATGCTGTTAGCTCTTGAATTGATTCTTGAAGCTCTTTAGAAGAAGGTTGAGACATGGAAAGCAGATTCTTGAGAGGTCCTAAATTACTTACTTATCAAAGTATTCGGATTGGCCCACCTAGATGGGTGCCTTTTTGGGCTATTTAAAGAATATTCCCTGTGGGGGCATCCTTCAAAACGACTATTAATAGAGGCCTCCTCGATTGAGTCTTGGGCAATTAAGACATCTATGTGGTTAAGAGTGTTGATTTACGTTGCCTTGTCTCTTGGTTACGAACAGTTGCGGTAGCTGTTGTTCTAGGCCCTGCTTCTTTGTTCAAGGCGTAGGTTTACATAGTTGTCTAACCATTTATACGGATTTAAGGACAACCGATCTAACTGATCAATCGCTTTATGAGAGGGCTTAATAGCCCTTTTAGAGCATATTCCCACTATGTTGGCGTGATTGGTCTTAGTTCTTTTGGTTGGTTGCCTTCCAATAATGGTGAGAAAACTTAGTTCCGCTAATTGTCAAGCCTTTTAAATGCTCGACGCCTTCTCCCGTGCTGTAGTTAGTGCCGATGCCAAAGGCGCACCTATAGGATCCAGCGAATTGGTCGCTCTTCGTAAGTATGTATCTGACGCAAATAAGCGTATAGACGCAACTTTGGCCATTACACAAAATGTTTCTTGTATTGCTGCAGATGCTGTAGCAGGAATGGTATGTGAGAACACTGGGATGACCCAGCCAGGAGGAAATTGCTATCCGACGAGACGAATGGCGGCTTGTTTGCGTGATGGAGAGATTATTTTGCGTTATGTGAGCTATGCCTTACTAGCTGGCGATCCCTCGATCCTTGATGATCGTTGTATTAATGGCCTTAAAGAGACTTATATGGCTCTTGGCGTCCCTACGGCAAATGCTGTACGAGCCATTGAAATCATGAAGGCAGCCACCGTTGCGATTATGACTGAAACTAATTCAGGGCGTAAAATGTTTGAGGGTATCAATTCTGGATCAGGTGCTCAGTGTAGAGAAATCGCTGCTGAGGCGGCTTCGTATTTTGATCGAGTGATCAATGCTATTAGCTGAACTACTTCCGCTTAACTCCAGACATTGTTTCAACCCAACTCACACATTGTCTTCCTTAATTGAGGAAAATAAATAATGAAATCTGCAGTAACCACCGTAGTGACAGCAGCCGATGCCGCTGGCCGCTTCCCTAGTACTAGTGACATAGAAGCTGTAAAAGGGTCTTTTGATAGAGCTGCAGCCCGTATGCAGGCTGCGGAAAAGCTTGCTGCAGGTATTGACCAAGTTACTGCCGATGCAGTCGATGCTGTTTATGGGAAGGGATCCTATGATCAGGCCAATAAAGACAAATGTGCTAGGGATATTCACCATTATCTGCGACTTATCAATTATTGCTTGGTGACAGGAGGGACAGGCCCTCTTGATGAATGGGGAATTGCTGGAATGAGAGAAGTGATACGTGCGCAAGTATTACCTACGGCTGCTTACATCGAGGCATTTGCGCATATTCGAGACAGGGTATGTGTACCTAGAGATATGGATCAACAAGCAGCTGCTGAATTTAAATCTTTGCTTGATTATTTGATTAATGCACTTTCTTAATTCCTTGAAGTAAATCTATAGACTGCCTTTTCTTGAATTTGCTTATGATTCTTTCTTTTACCTAATACAACCATCTTTATGACTTGTAGAAATATAAAATCTATTTGCTTCTTATTTGGGATATTTCCAGCTTGTTAAAAGTGAATAACAATCTGACAAAACCTAATCTTGATAGCTTATTTGATGATTTTAATCATCCAAATCCCAATATAAATAAAAAAGCTTATCTTGCCATGGTGAAGTATTGGCCAAAGGAATCGATGCCAAGACTTTTATTAAATCTTGATTCTGGTGATATGGTTTTAAGAAGGAAATCTGTCTTGGCGTTGGGATTACATGGTATTTCAATACTAGATACGTTGGTTGATATCGCTCAAACTAATAAAAGTACTGAGTTTTTAGTAAGTTGTATGAAGATATTTGTTCAGGTGGCTGCAATAGAGACTGATAGAGAGTTCCCAGATAGTGCGATTAGTCTGATCGAATACTCTCTTTGGAATGAAAGCCCTCAGTTGATATTAACGGTAATACCTCTTCTGAAACTATTAGGTAAGCAAGGAATACCTCTTCTTTTAGAGAGCTGTAAAGATACTAATATTTTAAGAGCTTCTGCTGCTATTACAGCATTAGGCGAAATCAAAGGAAACTTTGCTAAAAAAGCATTGGAAGATATTTTTAAGGATTGTAATGTCGATCCACTTATTCTATCTAGAGTTAACGATGTCCTCAATAGACCACAGATTAGATCTGGTTGCTAATTAATACAATCTCTGATTTACAAGTAATTAATAAATAGCTTATTTTCGATTGCTAAGAAAATCGATTACTTGCTCAAGGACTTTTCTAACACCTTTATCCTTTTCCAGGCTTTTTGCTTCATTTAAATGATTTAACGAGTGATTAGAGTTGAATTTCATTAATGATATAGCTGCTTTTGTTCTGACTGAAGGCTCTTTGTCCAAAAGCTTCTCAAACAGATAGGGCTCTACCCAGGCTGATTCTCCCAGGAGCCCTAGTAGTGTTGTTGCCTCTGCCCTCACCTTGCTAGATGGATCATTAATTGAATTGATAAGAATACCTTTTGCTTCTTGATCTCCATTGATTTGAATTTGATCTCCAAGAGCGGCTATAGCTGCGGCTCTGACTTCCACATTTAAAGACTTGGCTGCTTTTTTAAGTGCTAAGGGAGCTTCAGCTCCAACGAATGAGAACCCCCAACTTGCAAGCCCTCTTTGCATGGCATTACTAGTGGGATCGAGTAGGACTTTTTCCAAAAGCTCAATCGCTTTTTCCCCAAAGATGGCCATAGCTCCAGCTGAAGAACCTTGTACAACTGGATCTTCATCAGTTAAGAGAGCCTTTAACAGATCATGAAGTGCGCTTGGATCTCCTACTAATTTTAGAGTCTTTGCTGCGGCTCTCCTTACTATCACATCGTCACTATCAAGCAATGCTCTGCGAAGTGCAGGGGTAGCAGAGGGCCCTACTTTGCCAAGTGCTTCAGAAAATGTGCGCCTTATGAGGCCTCGAGAATCTCCTAGGCCAGCAACCATTTTTCGGATATTTTTTTTATCGTTATTAGGCTTTATTCCATTGCGTAGCTTCACTTTTAATTCTTCTGAGAACTTCTCTGCTTCGTGAGGGCTAAGCTTCTCTTTCAATGGATTGAATCGAGCAGGAAAGGTCGTAAGAATTTGTCTTGCAGTTGTTTTGAAGAACAAATGCAAACTTATTCTAAGGGGAGAAAAACTAATTGTTTCTAACTTGTTAAGCAATTATCAGGGTATTTGAATGGTAATTTACTCTAAGAGTCTACTGATATGCCTTTTAGAATTTAATCTTGGCCGATCAAGCTTAAAGCATATTTTTTCTCAAAGAACTCTTCTAGTGAAGTGAACAAAAGTCCTTTTGATAATCTACCCACGCTTAGTCAGAGAAAGGCAATTGAAATATTGTCGACTGAAGTAAGTAAATTGAACCTTTTTAGTGATTACTATAAGGCTGCTTTTCACCTGGCTAAATACCCAGGCATAAAATCAGAAGAAGCCTTGATAAGGTTAGTTCTTTCGAAAGGCTCAGAAACGGCATTTGTTATTGGCAGGAGAATGGCTGTGAGTAGCCTTGCTAAGTTAGGCTGTACTCGCGCTATACCTGTAATTGGCTCTTGCTTAGATAGTGAAGACCCTTACTTAATTGAAAACTCAGCATGGGCCTTGAAAGAGTTAAATTGCAAAGATCCAGTTTTACTTGATAAGTTAATTAATTTATTGGATGACACTAAACAAAATAGGAGGACTTTGATAAAAGCCATATCACACTTATCTGAGGCAAGCTTAATAAAGCGAATCAAGGAATTAACTTTGGACAGTAGAGCTCCTACTGGTGTCAGAGGAGCGGCTATTGCTGCTATCGTTAAATCATCAAAAGAGAAAAAGCTTATAGGTGTACTCCATCAGAACCTCAAATTAAAGTCTCAGAATGAAAGACACTGTGCAGTATATGATCTTGTTGATACGGGAGACTTCGATCAACTAAAATTTATATTAAAGTCACCTATATCACCTTCTTTCCGTCTCAATGCAGTTAAATCTCTATGGCCTAAAAATAAAGAAAATAACAATGGTTTAGACTTATTTGAGGTAATTGAATCTTTGATAATGGACAATCCAAATGAGATTAATACTTTACATAATTATGAACAAGATGATGATGACAATTTTCTTGTTAATGAGTTATTTGGGACAGATTTTAGTAGATGTTATTCGGTGCTTAAAATCCTAGCAACTAGAGAATCATCCAGGATTTGGCCAGTGTTAAATGAGCAACTTAATAGAGCCACTAAGGATTATGGTGCAATGTATTTTCTTATACTTCTATTTAGTTTGAAATCTGATTGGGATCCCAGTCAATCCATTGAAATTGAGCGGTTCACTCTCTTTGCTTTAGGTAAAAGTTGGCCTGAATATATGAAGTTTAGACCCATCTCTATTGTCAATCTAATGAAGATAAATAAAATATGCTTCCTTGGTAAATACAAATCCTTTCTTGATGTTACGATTACCCCGTTCTGGGTCTCACGCTACGCAACACTAATGTCATTAGAGCTCCTTTTTAAGGAGAGAGTTTTAACAAATGCCTTTGACCGCTTAAAGATGTTTGATAATGAACCGAATTGGTTGGTAAAGATAAAAATGGATTCTATTCTGCGCACATATCCATGATGAGTTTTCTTTAATTGTCTTTGTAATTATATTAATCTAAGTTTTGATTATGTGATAATTAGTCTGCTAGCCATGAGTTTGCATAATAGTTAGAGGGACTTACTTCTTTTTTGAATAAGAGTGGTCCATTCTCAGATCCCCAAACTTTATGTCGACTAGAGACAGCATAGCCTTCGTCAATGCTGCACAAAGTTTTCCCGTCTATGCTTACCTTGCTATCAACAAATGTTTCTCCACCATTTCTAATTATAATGCATTTTTCACCAGGCTCTATGCTCCCATGGAAGGTTCCTTTGCTAACCTCATGAAAATACATATCACAGCCAGATTTTTTAGAAATCTCTTCTTCATTTATTCCTTTTGATAGCTCTGTATGATGCCCTG
>QCFS01000009.1 GCA_003278365.1 Prochlorococcus sp. AG-363-M17
CCTCCTTGACGGAGGGAGAGGCGGACTCTTAGTTTTCAATTGTGATAAAGGGAACAAGACCTTGGATCACGGCCTCGCCCCCATCGTCTAGAGGCCTAGGACACCTCCCTTTCACGGAGGCGACAGGGGTTCGAATCCCCTTGGGGGTATTGATTTTTTAGAAAATATCGATAGTGTCATTCAACGAAGTTAAGTGCTTTGTTGGAATTTGATCTGATGTTACGAATGGATATGGAGTGGTTATTTCTTCAGGTTGCGTTTGATTGCTTCTTTTTCAACTGCCAGCAAATTCGCTGAGAGGTCCTTCTTTAGTCTTTGTTCAATTAGCCCTACAGGCATGCCTAGACAGCCCTGAACAGTTAATTCGTAGAGTATGCAGCTACCAGCTTTGCCCAGAGGTTTGATTCTCCATGCTCCTTCAAATCTCCTGAAGTCTCCCTTGATCAGATGAAATTCAAGATCTCCATCGGCTGGCTTTTCAATAAGCTCAATCTCAACTTTCGCAGAGAACTTCATTCCTACGAATTTTTGAGAACCTATCTGCCTTAGATGAACTCGACTCCCAGTCCTGTTAATAAGCTCACTTGAAGAGAGGTTAGGAATGAATTCGTTTAGCTTTTCATAATCGGTCAGAACGTCCCATATCTTTTCTGGATTTATCGAAGTCCTTAGTTGAGCGGCAAGCCTTCTTGTGCCATTGGGTAAGCGCTCCATGGTCTGCTCAATGGTTTGAAATTCCACCTGAGCAGTCTCTTGAGATGCAGCTATAGCTGACATTGCAGGACGAGTAAGTCTTTGCTTGATGTCAACTTTAAAAAGGCCTCGAATTGGCCACAAAGAATACCTAATAGTGTGGACTTTTTGAAAGTTTTGTAAGAGTTTTGCTGTGGACAATCTTAAAAAGTGACCTTAAATCGACTAATTATTAGGAACTTGTGACCTTGGATTGGTATTCTCGCGATCGGTGATTTGTTTTTGATGGCTTACTCGGAAGCACAAGTAGTGGTTGGTGGTCTAGGCCACGTTCCAGTAATCATTGGAGCAGCCTGGATGATTCAGAGTTTTATCAAGGCTCGTACAGGCCCCTCTGGGGTTGCTACTTCTACCAAGGCTGCTGTTTCGGGCAATACTGTTGCCCAGCCTTTGAGTGAGGTGACAACTCCTAGTTCAGCTCAAACAACTTCTGGCGCACAAAATCAGCAGGCAAAGAAAGCCCATCAAGCTGTTCCAGTAAACCTTTTCAAGCCTAAGACCCCTTTTATAGGAACTGTTGTTGAGAACTACAGCTTGCTAAAAGAAGGAGCTATAGGAAGAGTTAACCACATAACTTTCAATCTTTCTGGTGCAGATCCTCAGTTCAATTATTTTGAGGGTCAGAGTATTGGGATTATTCCTGCAGGTGAAGATAGTAACGGCAAGCCACATAAGTTAAGGCTTTATTCAATTGCTAGTACACGGCATGGCGACAACTTTGAAGGAAATACAGTCTCATTATGTGTTAGACAGTTGCAATATGAAAAAGATGGCCAAACCATTGATGGGGTCTGCTCAACTTATCTATGTGACATAGCTCCCGGAGATAAGATTAAGATCACAGGACCGGTTGGTAAAGAGATGCTCTTACCAGAAGAAGAGGACTCAAATGTGATCATGCTTGCTACTGGAACAGGGATAGCTCCAATGAGGGCTTATTTAAGAAGAATGTTTGAAAATACAGAGAGAAAACTAAATAGCTGGAACTTCAAGGGTAAAGCTTGGTTGTTTATGGGAGCTCCTAAGACAGCCAATCTTCTTTATGACTCTGATTTTGAATGGTATAGAAGTCAGTTCCCAGACAACTTTAGATATACCAAAGCAATCAGTCGTGAACAGAACAATGTAAAAGGTGGACGTATGTACATACAAGACAGAGTGCTTGAGAATGCAGATGAATTATTTGCACTTATTGAGAATCCAAAGACTCATATCTATCTTTGTGGTCTCAAAGGAATGGAACCAGGGATTGACGAAGCCATGACAACAGCCGCTGCTTCCAAGGGAATTGATTGGTCTGAATTAAGGCCAAAGCTTAAGAAAGCAGGCAGATGGCATGTAGAAACCTATTAAGAGCTCTCCTTCAATAGAGGCCAACTCTTCTTCCAGAGAAAAGGGGCTTTATTTTTAATTGGACAAAATCAAACCTTTGTTTTTTGGGCATCTCCCAACAAACCCTAGCTTCTTTTAAACAAGGACTTTGAATCTATATGTAGCTCGTTAAACCCATCGGCAGAGGTTGGTTTGTCATGAATATGCCGATTACAAACCCTTTAAGAGTTGGATTACGTCAGGAGAGGGTTATCTCGCCTCAGTGTTTAGTTGTATTTGGCGCTAGTGGAGATTTAACGCATCGAAAATTAATACCTGCACTTTTTGAGCTTTTTAATCAACGTCGTCTCCCCAGTGAGTTCGCCGTATTGGGCTGTGCCAGACGCAAATGGACTGATGAGGAGTTCCGTAGGAAAATGGCTATTGCAATAGGTCCTATAGCTTCTGAGAATCAGAATTCTTGGGATCAATTTGCTTCTGGATTGTTTTATCAGCCATTAGACCTTGATAAGGATAATGATGTTTTCCTGTTAAAAAAGAGATTGGAAGATATAGATCGTCTCCGAGCAACTCACGGAAATAGAACTTTTTATCTTTCTGTGTCACCAGATTTTTATGGCACAGCTTGCAGAAGTCTTTCTTTGGCAGGACTTCTTGATGATCCCAAACGCAGTCGACTGGTAATAGAAAAGCCTTTTGGCCGAGATTTTGCTAGTGCTCTTGCCTTGAATAGACTTGTTCAAGGCTTCGCTAATGAATCTCAAGTTTTTCGTATTGATCATTATTTAGGTAAAGAGACGGTTCAAAATATTTTGGTTATGCGTTTTGCAAATACAATATTTGAACCTATTTGGAATAGAAATTACATATCTAGTGTTCAAATTACGGCTGCAGAAACTGTTGGAGTAGAAGAGCGGGCTGGCTATTACGAGTCTTCCGGAGCTTTGAGAGACATGGTTCAGAATCATTTAACTCAAATGCTTGCTTTGACTGCAATGGAGCCTCCAGGTCATTTTGATCCTGAAGCAATTAGGAATGAAAAAGCAAAAGTTCTACAAGCGGCTCGATTGGCAGATGAAATGGAGCCTTGGAATTGTTGTGTTAGAGGGCAATATTGCAAAGGAGGGACAGACTCAATGCCTTTAGCAGGGTATAGAGAAGAACCTGGAGTTAACCCAAATAGCACTACTGAAACTTATGTGGCAATGAAACTTTTCATTGATAATTGGCGTTGGCAGGGAGTTCCTTTTTATGTGAGAACAGGTAAGAGACTTGCTAAGCGCATCAGTGAAGTGGTTCTTACTTTTAGAGAAGCACCTGTTCATCTTTTTGATGCCGTTGGAGGTTCACCTACTTCAAATCAACTTGTTTTGCGTATACAGCCCAATGAAGGAGCCGAGTTTCGTTTTGATGTCAAATCTCCTGGTTCTGGAATGAGAAGTAGACCAGTAGAGATGGAGTTTTCCTACGAAGAATCCTTTGGTGAGCCTTCTGATGAGGGGTATGTTCGCCTTTTGGCAGACGCAATGCTGGGAGATCCCACTTTGTTCACTCGCAATGATGAAGTTGAAGCTGCTTGGCGGCTTTACACTCCTCTTCTTGAGTTAATTGAAGATAGTCCATGGCAACTTCCTATTTGCCAATATGAATCTCGGACATGGGGACCCGCTGCAGCTGACGCCCTTATTGCTCAAGATGAACTTATTTGGCGACGTCCTTAACTGCCTTGTTAACAAGATCGATTATTTAGAGCTATGTCACCTCAACTAACACTTCAGACTCCTCTTAAATTACCTTCTGAAGAGATACCAGTTTACTTGGAAAAATTATGGACTAACGATCAGCCAGGAAATATTGGCGCAAATACTTTTTGCTTATTGATTTGGCAGCCAGCTTGGTTAGAGCAGCAACTCGTACGTACTGGCAGAATTAAGGGCCCTGTAATTGGCTCTCAAAGAAAAGGACTTATAAATGCAGCTCGCAAAGTTGTTCTAGAGGAAAACCTCCCACCTAGTACATCACCTTTTGATTCGAAGGTTACTGAAACTATTTCTAAGGAAACTGGTAGTTTTTTAGCTGAGGATTTAAGAGGTCAGCATATTGATTCAGCTATAAGTGCTTTGCAGCCAAGAAGGTTTATTACGCTTGCACCAACAATTGAGCCAAATAAAAAACTTGAAACATTAGTAGCCGCCTATTGCCCTCTGCCTGAGGAAGGTGGAGGTCAGTCAGCCTGTGGTGATGTGGTTGTTCTTAAAGGAGGACTTGATTCACTACTGGAAGGCCTTGAGATCTTGGATTCTTTGACACTTAAGGACCTTCCTTCTTGGTTGTGGTGGAACGGGAGCCTTGATCAGGCTTCTAAATTATTAGATCAACTAGCTAGCCCTCCTCGGAGATTAGTTATAGATACTGCTCTTGGACATCCTGATCGATGCTTTGCTTTTCTTACTCAACGTATTCTTCAAGGTCAGGCTGTCAATGATTTGAATTGGTTGCGTTTGAGAAGTTGGCGGGAAACTCTTGCAATTGTTTTTGACCCACCAAGCAGACGAAACGCTTTGAAGAATGTTGTTCAGTTGGACATTGATATTGAGGATTCTCATCCTGTTCAAGGGTTGTTACTTGCTGCCTGGCTAGCTGACAGACTCGATTGGGACTTTCAAAAATTGGTGTCGCTAGACGGGGATGGCATTGGGGCAGAGTTTTTTCGTCCTGATGGAACTTCAGTCCATTTCCGCTTAATGCCTCTACCAGTTGCTAATCCAAGTGATCACCCTGGACAAATTGTTGGAATTAGATTGATCTCTAAGTCATCAACTAATCCAAGCGATGCATTATGTGTGATCCTTGGAGCTGAGTCTGGAGAATGCATGAGACTTGAGGCAGGTGGGATGGCCAATATGGAACTTCTTGAGGAGGTCGTCCCAATTCAAAAAACGACTGTTGAAATGGATGTTGCACGCTTGTTGGCGAGCAGTAGAGGTTCAACAAGTCCCCTTCTTGCATCAGCGGCACCTTTGGCTGCAAAGCTTTATTCCTATTCGAAATCGTTTACTTAGTTCACTCCTTCCTCTCTGAGAACAAGTTTTAATGGCATGTGTAATAGCTGCAACCTCAAGTGGGAGTGGTAAAACACTTTTAAGTCTGCTGTTATTAGCATGGGCTCGCTCAAAGGGTTTAAATATTCAACCGTTTAAGGTTGGTCCTGATTACTTAGATGCTCAATACTTGTCCAAAGTTGCTAATAATGCTTGTCGGAATCTTGATCTTCTTCTTTGTGGTCCTAAATGGGTTACGGAAAGTTTTCATGGATATGGAGGTTTGGCAGATTTAGTTTTAGTGGAGGGCGTGATGGGACTTTTTGATGGTATTGGATCGTCGGAAGAAGGAAGTACAGCTGCTGTAGCAAAGCATTTGAATCTACCTGTAGTTTTGGTTGTTGACGCTTCTGGTCAGGCAGCCTCTATTGCAGCACTAGTTAATGGCTTTCTGAGACATGATCCTGCCCTCAAGATTGCAGGGGTAGTTCTTAACCAGGTAAACACCTCTAGGCATAGAGCTTTGTTAACTGAGGTTCTAGATAGATTGGGAGTTAAGGTTCTTGGTTGTTTGCCAAGAGATCCATCTTTTGCACTAACTAGTAGGAATTTAGGATTAGTTCCCGCTCATGAGTTGAAGAATTTAGATGCAAAATTGCAGAAATGGACATCACTGGCGATAAAAAATCTAGACCTTCCAGAATTTCATAAGTTGCTATTGCCCCCGATTAGTTCAAAAGACCCAATAAGAACATTGTATGAGAAATCTATAGATAAATTTTCTTCATTGCCTCCCAGACCAGTTGCCATTGCTGAGGATGATGCTTTTCATTTTAGATATCAAGAGACAAAAGATTGCCTGGAGGCATTAGGAATGCCTTTGATTTCTTGGAAGCCTCTTGAGGATGTACCTCTGCCTTTGGAAGCCAAAGGACTGATAATTCCAGGAGGCTTCCCAGAGCAATATGCATTTGAGTTATCAAAATGCTTAAGAAGTCTAAGTGATATTTCTTCTTGGTTTGGTAGGCGGCCAATTTATGCAGAATGTGGGGGAATGATGTTATTGGGAGAATCTATTTCTGATTCAGACGGTACTGTGCATGAAATGGCAGGACTATTACCATTTCATGCATCTAGAGGTAATCTAAATATTGGTTATCGATTCTTGCTAGGAAAGGATCCAAGCTTAATTGTTAGAGAAGGACAATCACTTGTTGGCCATGAATTTCATCGATGGGACCTCAAGATCTATGATCATAAAGAATGTTCTCTAATAAAACCATGGACTATTAAAGGCTTCAATAGTGCATTTAGGGATGAAGGATGGGCAAATAATCTTTTGCATGCTAGCTGGGTGCACTTACATTGGGCAAGCTCTTCTTCGATTCCACTCAACTTTCGTATTGCACTAGACAAATTAGATGCTCTTTGATATAAATTGCGTTAGATATTTGAAGAATTATTTGATTCAAACTTGCTAATAAGCGCTTAATTGATTACCCCATTCCTCTTGAACAGAGAAATGTTCATTCTTTCCAACCATCCACACTTTTCTTCTTGCGCGAGTAACTGCCACATATACTAGCTGCTTTCTTAGGGTTATATCTTTTGGCCAGAATACATCTGGTGCAATAAAAACCTCGTCAAAGCTGCTGCCTTGGCTTCTATGGATTGTCAATACTGAAGCTGGACCGAGAGACGCAAATGAATCTCTAATGAGAAAAAAAACCCTCCATACACTTCTACCATCTTTACGACCTAAGTCCTTGGCTTTGTTTTTTAGTCTATTTAGTGTCATATCAAGAAGAACTCTTCCTTTAGTTCCTATTGGTGGAAGTAGTCGGAGCTCTAATTCTGTATCTCCACAATGTACATTTACTAATTGTGTCTCGATCGGTGGTAGCTCTATATTTTGCGTATTCCCTATATCTAACTTTGAAATATCAAATCTATGAGAGGAAACATCATTTACCATTAATTCCCTATTTGAACCAAGAACCATCCCTGGCTCTTCTCTCTCATCAGTACCTTCTTTGGCAGCCGCAGTCATTATGGCTTCGCGAGTAAGGAGTAGTTCCCCAGGTAAAACAGGTAGCTGATCTGCCATTTCTCCATGCACAGCTCTTCTTGCATGAGGAACAAGTTTTTCCAAGGTTCTATTTGTATAACAAAGGATTCTGGCTTCATTAGGATTGTCATTAAGAGCCGCTGAATTTAGTGATTTCTTCGCTTCCTCAAGCCATCTGTTTTTGTTTACAAAGCCAACAGATTCTTGCTTCTTTTCAATAATTGGAAGACAAGGTGGAGTTTTGCAAGGGATACTGCCTTCTCTGAAATTACTTGCGAGGCCTAAAACTGCTCCTCGGTGACGAACAACTTCTTCTAATTCTGCTTTAAGAGAATTTTGGATTGAAAAAACGGGACTTTTTTCTTCTCCAACTGGAGGAAGTTGAGCTGAATCACCTACAAAAACTACGCGCGTTTTGAAGGGGTTTGCGCATGAGAGAATTATTTCTAGAAGGCTGCTGCTTACCATCGAAGCCTCGTCTACAAGTACCAAGTCAACCAGTTCTAATGAGCTAGCTGTTTGGTCTGTTGATTCGCATATTTCTAAGTCTCGTTCCCTTTTGAGCTTAAGACGGAGAAGTCGATGAATAGTTGATGGGTGCCATGTGGGTTTTATACCTTCTTTTTCTAAAGCTTCTTGAAGTACTCCCACTGCTTTATGAGTAGGCGCTGCGACAGTCCAGCAAAATCCTTCTTTTTCAGCAAGTTGCAGAAATCTCATTGAAAGGAAAGTTTTCCCGCTACCTGCATAACCACTTAGAACAAAAATAGACGTATTTTTATTTTTAGATTGCTTAAGCCATGTTCTAAATGCTTTGTATGCGAGTTCTTGATCATTAGTCAAGGAGTTGGATATTGATTGGCTATATTTATTTTTGATTTTCACCCGGATGCTAACCCTAGGATCTGAGCAAGATGAAAAGGTGAACCAATAAAGATAAGTCCAGGTAATGCAATTAAAGGTCCAATAATGCTACCAACTAGAACTTCTAATCTACTATGACCAAGATTTTCTTTAAGATCATTATTAAAAGAATCTTGCCATAGTTTGGATGGCAATAGATTTACTCTCTTGGATATATTTCCTGCTTCACGTCTTATACCACTAGCGTCATACATAACAATAAAGGCAATTGTTGCAGCTAATGCAAATCCTGGGTCATCAAAACCAAGTTGCCAACCAATACCTGCCGCCGTGCCAGTTACTAATGATGAATGACTTGAAGGCATACCTCCTGTCTCAATTAATACAGAAGGCCTCCATCGCTTGTTCACTAAAAGTTCAAAAATTAGTTTTGAAAGTTGAGCAAACCCACAAGCAAGCAGTCCCCATGTCAATACTGCGTTGTCAAAAATTTCAAGGGTTCTAGGCAATGAGGTCTCTAAATTAGTCATCTATCACGCTTAGTAATGAAATCTGCTAGTGCCAAAAGTGGAGCAGAGGATTCTTTCCATGGTTTTAATGCTTCCTTTGAGTCTTTGACGAGTGCTTCCGCCCTTCTCCTAGATTCCTCTAGGCCTAACAATTTTGGATATGTTGTTTTGTCTGAGATCAGATCTTTCCCAGCCGTTTTCCCAAGTGTTTCGCTACTAGCGGTAACGTCCAGGATGTCATCGATTATTTGAAAAGCTAGCCCAATCCCTTTTGCATAAGTTTTTAAGGCAGTTAGCAGTTCTTCTTCTGCACCTGCAATGAGAGCCCCACAAACAACGCAAGCTCTTAAAAGGGCCCCAGTTTTATGAAGATGAATGAACTCTAGAGTTTCTAGGTCTACATCTTTGCCTTCGGACTCGAGATCTACTACTTGACCTCCAACTAAACCTGGTGCTCCTGCTACTAAAGAAAGCTCACCTATTACTTTTAGAAGTCTTTCAGCAGGAATATGAGGACTGCGTAAGGAAACCATCTCAAATGCTCTGATTAAAAGTGCATCTCCTGCCAGGATTGCAATAGCATCGCCAAAAACCTTGTGGTTTGTTGGTCGACCCCTGCGCAGGTCGTCGTTATCCATTGCAGGTAGATCGTCATGTATTAATGACATCGTATGGATCATTTCCAGGGCTACTGCAGTGGGAATAGCGTGTTCGGCCTTTCCCCCAGCAAGTTCACATGCTGCAAGGCAAAGAATAGGTCTAAGACGTTTGCCACCTGCAAGTAATGAATATCTCATTGCTCTTCGAAGTTCTTCAGGCTCTTCTGGACCAAGAGATTTGTCCAGCGCAGTCTCAATAGACGCTTTTGTTTCGTCCAAATACTTTGCGAAGTCGAAAGATGTTCTTAGAGCTTCTGCCATGGAGATTTCTCGATGGCTTGATTCTCTCAGGAATCCGCAATTAAGGGAGCAGATCTTTGAGGCTGAAGGATAAACCGCAATGCTGTTGCCATTGATTAACAGTGTTAACCAGCAACATTGACACTGTCATTGGGCCAACTCCACCAGGCACTGGAGTTATGGCGCTTGCTATAGAGGCTAATTCTTCGTAACGAACATCTCCGCAGAGTTTTTTCCCTGTCGGATTGTCTGAGGAAGGTTCACCATTAAGTCTATGAATACCTACATCAATAACAACTGCACCTGGTTTGACATGCTCAGCCCCAATAATTTGTGGGCGTCCTGCGGCTACGACTAAAAGGTCGGCTTGTTTAGTTAATTCAGGAAGGTTTTTTGTTTGCCTGTGCGCGACGGTAACTGTGGCATTGGCTTTTTGAAGCATCAATGCCATTGGCTTTCCTACGAGGATACTTCTTCCTATAACTACAGCTCTTTTCCCCTCTATCGATATCTGATTGGATGCTAATAAAGCCATTACTCCAGCAGGAGTGCAACTTCTTGGACCAGGCTCGTCTTTTACTAATTTGCCAAGATTTAGGCTATGTAGACCGTCTGCATCTTTATTGGGAGATATTGATTCGAGTAAAGGTGCTTCATCAAACCCCTTTGGGAGTGGTAGTTGCAAAAGTATTCCGTCTACCCTTGGGTCATTATTTAAATTTCTTATCTTTGTAATTATTTGATCTGGTGAACTATTTGATGCTAAAAATTCTCCATAATTAGCTATTCCAACTCTTTTGCAAGCCTTTTCTTTGTTTGATACGTATACTTTGCTTGCAGGGTCATCACCAACTCGAATAACTGCTAACCCAGGGGGTCGGCTAGCCTTGTCAATGGATGCTTCAATTTCGTACGTAAGCCTCCGCTCGATTTCAAGAGCAGTTCTTTTGCCATCAATCTTGAGAGCCATATGCAACTAATACCCGATACTTTTAATAGCTTGCTTTGAAAAGAGCTTTAGCTTAATCAGAAGTGGGCGTTCTTTTCTCCAGTATTAACAGCTTTAAAAGGCTTTGGCGCATTTGGTTGCGTAATGAATCCCCACGTAGACCTCTAGTGCATTGGTCTGGAACTAATAAGGCTTCATTGATATTGGCCTCAGTATTGGTAGCAATTATTTCGAGTTGGCAATGGCTAGGGGAGCCTGATCTACGTCCAGGCATTCCTGCTCCTTTTGATGCAATAGCTCCTACGGATGCGCTTGTAGAG
Source organism: Prochlorococcus sp. AG-363-M17 (assembly GCA_003278365.1). Classification (GTDB taxonomy): domain Bacteria; phylum Cyanobacteriota; class Cyanobacteriia; order PCC-6307; family Cyanobiaceae; genus AG-363-P08. Next base: position 10,736 of record QCFS01000009.1, read on the forward strand.
GATTCTGAGGCTTTACAGCAAAAGCGGTCAGATTTAGTTACCAGCACTTTTGTTCAGGTTATAGATAATCAACAGTCAAATGTTCTCAAGAAAAAACTTGAAAGGCAGTTAAAGGAGTTAGAGCTTGTCGCTCTTACTACTTCTAGAGATCGTATTGGCCCAGTTAACCTTACTGAAAAGGAACAAGAATGGCTTTATAAAAGTTCTAACGAGCAACGTAAGAATTGGCAGATAGATATACGTTTGGCTGCTGAAAGAATGCTTGGACAAGGCCTAGTTAATACTTTTGCTGATGATCAATTACTTCAAGCATGCTCTTTGCAACTCTCTCAGCTTGGCGGAAATGAAACTCCTTCTAGAACACTTGGTTCAAAGTTATTAAAAAGTACTTTTCAAGGGGCAAGTAATTTAAGAACAGATCCTATAAGAAGTCAGAAGTTATTAGAAGAGTTAATTACACAGCAAGGTATTCCTTCCATTGAGGTTAGTAAAGGTGATCTGATCACTAGGCAAGGAGAACTAATCAGTCCCCAGGCCTATGACGTCTTGGATCATTTTGGGATGGTTACACGAAGGCCTAGACCCTTGGTTTGGTTCTGGAGATATAGCGAAGCCTTGATAAGTTGTTTGGTTTTGATTTTGATTATGCGCAGAGAGCGTCCTTGTTTAGAGGCTCGACATGCTTTTCTTGCGCTTTTGTTGCTCTTTATATCTCAGGCAAGCAAAGTTTGGTTTGGCTCTGCAGTTAGTCCACTGGCTGTAATTGTTCCTCCTACGCTATTAATTTCTCAGGGCCTAGGCGCAACTTGTGGCCTGGTATGGATGGCAGTAGGCAGCATGCTTTGGCCTGTCCCAGTAAGTGATCTTGGCGATGGTCGAATGATGTTTGCTTGTTTAGTTGCCCTTATTGTTTCTATTCAAGCAGCAAGGTTGCGAAGCAGGGCTGAGCTTCTCCAGATGGCAATACTTTTGCCAATAGGAGCTCTTTTTGTTGAATGGATTCTTCTTGCGAGCAACCTCACCTCACAAGAAACCGTATGGGGCAGATTGCTTCCTAATGCAGATGCATTCTTGTCAGAAGTGATTTTGATGGGAGCTCTCTTGATGGTTGTAATACTCTTGATACCTGTTCTAGAGAATACTTTTGGCCTTTTGACAAGAGCCAGACTTTTGGAATTAGCAGATCAAGAAAGACCTTTGCTTCGAAAACTTTCTATAGAAGCCCCAGGGACTTTCGAGCACACTTTGATGTTAAGTAGCTTGGCTGAAGAAGGAGCTAGATCAATAGGGGCTGATGTTGACCTAACTAGGACAGGTGCTCTTTATCACGATGTAGGTAAATTACATGCCCCGGAATGGTTTATAGAAAACCAAAAAAATGATTTTAATCCTCATGATCAGTTAGGTAATCCATTTAAAAGTGCGCATATTCTGCAGGAACATGTAGATCATGGATTGTTGTTGGCTAAGAAATATGGACTGCCTAGAAGGATTGCAGATTTCATACCTGAGCATCAAGGAACAATGAAAATGGGATACTTTCTCTATGAAGCGAGGAAGTCAGATCCAAATGTTCCTGAAAGTAATTTTAGATATAAAGGTCCTATTCCTAGGTCTAGAGAAACCGCGATTTTGATGCTAGCTGATGGATGTGAGGCAGCACTTAGGTCACTTGAGCAGAATACAGATGATTTACAAGCATGTGAAACTGTCAGAAGTATTGTTGAGTCCAGAAAAAAAGATGGCCAGCTAAAAGAGAGTAGTCTTACAAGAACCGAGATTGAATTATTGATAGGTTCTTTTGTAAGGGTTTGGAGAAGAACAAGGCATAGAAGAATACCTTATCCCATCCCTAAAAGGAATTCATATAGGAACTAAATATCCTTCTTTGTTGTTGAATGATTCTTAGCAAAAATATTTGAATTGATTTAAATAATAAGCATTTAATATTCCTTAGTTCATAAATTGCTATAGCCTTCTTGTTCGGCGGTGTATAGGGCGACACCAATAAAGTAGTGAAAGTAAATTGAAGATAGCTAAGATTAGTGATAAAGAGGTTATCGTATGATTCTCCTTTACTAAAACAAGCCTTACTATCCCATATGGGAGTGATGCTGATAGTGCCATTGAAAGAGCAATTATTGATAAGATAACTCCCCACTTTCTTTCAGCAAGAAGACCAGAGCAGGCAACAATTCCAACAATTGCTGCAGGCCAGGCAATGCTAAATGCAAGGCTAATATTTGCTGTCTGTAGTGGAGGACCTGCAAAGGCTATGAGTCCAATTATTGGCATGGCAATAACATTGGCGAAAAGCCCTAGCCATGTCATTGTCCAATAACCACGTACTCCGTTGCTCATAAAAAAAATTTACTTGCTTAGACTTTAGGCAGTTATATTGTTTTCATCTACATTTCCTGCATAGAAGAAGCTACTCGTTGTACTTTTTCTTGAAATGATTGCTTTCGATCTGTTCTTGTATTGACTTTTAGGGTTGTGTAAATCCTTGGTGCACCAAGGTCGTGCACTGCCAGATGACAAGCTTGTATACAGTCAAAAACCTCATCCCAGTCTCCTTCAATCGCAGTTCCATTGGGACCTAGTTGATACGTAAGGCCAGTCTCTTTAATTGCTTTTTGACATGCTGCTATATAGGGACTTAGCGAGACACCAACTCCTATTGGAACTAGGCAAAGATCAACACTTACCCAAATATTTCCCTCTCTTTTCACCTTCTTTGTCATGACATGGATGTTGCCAAGCTCTTTTCTGCGTAGCAAACTGTCCTCCATTCACCGCAGTGTGTCATTACTTCTATCCCATAAGCCTTTATCCCTGGAGAACACCTGCGACCTTGTCCCTCACACCAGCATTGAGCTGCTCTTACTGCGGCTTCCATTGATTCATACGGAGCATCAAGGACAGGGTGGGGACTGCCATCTAACCCAATCAGCCTGTAGATTTTTTTCTGAGCAATCATGTATGTGCGGCCGGTCAACTGTCACTAATATCTCATGCCTTCCCTTTCATTGCCAAGCAGGTATTTTTATCCATTTTTTTCTTTATTTGTCAACGGGGAATAGGTATTTCCCTCCACCTTAATTAGGAATAGAAAACACTTTTGAATTTGATTTTATTGAGATCTAATTTGAATGCCTAAACTCCAGCGTTGGCCCCCTCTGTTGTAAGGACATCCTTTTGTGGGTGAATACTTAGGCTGGCCTCCCCTGCTAGAAGTCTATTGAGGGCATTAATGAAAGCTTGTGCGGCGGCTACAACGACGTCTGTATCTGCCGAATGGCCAGAGTAAAGCTTTCCATTTCTTCTTAGTCGGATCGTGACCTCTCCCATTGCATCAATTCCTTCTGTTACAGATTTAACTGAGAATTCAATTAATTCATTTTGCTCTCCAGCTAGATCGTTTATGGCAATGCAGACTGCATCGACTGGACCAGTCCCTACGGCAGCGGTGCTTTTTTCATTACCATCTTTATCAGCAATAGTTACTGTTGCAGTTGGTTTTAAGCTATTGCCGCAGCTAACTTGAACTAGTCGCAATTGATAACTGGCCTCAGGTTGTTGAACTTGTTCACTTACGATTGCTTCGAGGTCCCTATCTGTGATGTCTCTTTTGCGATCTGCTAAATCTTTAAATCGAGCAAACGCTTCATTTAAATCTTCCCTATTTAGGTCATAGCCTAGCTCTTCAAGCCTTGCTCGAACGGCACTCCTTCCGCTTAATTTGCCCAGTGATATTCGGTTATCTGTTAATCCAACCGTTCGTGCATCGATAATTTCATATGTAAGTCGATTTTTTAAAACACCATCCTGATGAATCCCTGATTCGTGGGCAAATGCATTTGCCCCAACAATTGCTTTGTTTGGTTGTACAACCATTCCAGTGAGATTTGAAACTAGTCGAGAAGTTTTAGTGAGTTCTTCAGTTCTTATTGCAGTTAATGGGGTAGGACTATCTGTTGCACGCCCAAAGAATTGGTTGAAGTAACGTCTTCTTACATGTAATCCCATAACAAGTTCTTCCAGTGCTGCATTGCCAGCTCTTTCTCCTATCCCATTTATTGTGCACTCGAGTTGACGCGCTCCATTTTTTATTGCTTCAAGGAAATTGGCAACAGCAAGTCCTAAGTCATTGTGACCGTGTACAGAAAGTATTGCTTCATCAATGTTTGGTACTTTCTTATTTATACCATTGATCAATTCTCCAAACTCAGAAGGAGTTGAGTATCCAACTGTGTCAGGAATATTGATTGTGCTTGCTCCGGCAGAAATTGCTAACTCTATAACTTCATAAAGAAACTCTGGATCACTTCTGCCTGCATCCTCGCAGGAGAATTCAACATCTTCTACAAGTGACTTTGCATAGCCAACCATTTCAGGAACTATATATAGAACTTCTTCTCTTGATTTTTTTAACTTATGTTTTAAGTGAATATCACTCGTTGCAATAAAGGTGTGGATCCTTTTATTCTTTGCAGGTGCAATTGCATCTGAACAGGTTTTTATGTCTTTCTCAGATGCTCTTGCTAGGCCGCAAATAATCGGACCTTCGCCAATACCTACTTGTTCGGCAATGCGATGGACTGCCGCGAAATCACCTTGACTCGCAAATGGGAAACCTGCTTCTATTACGTCAACTCCTAACCTTGCTAGTTGCTGAGCTATAGCAAGCTTTTCTTCTAGATTTAAACTTGCACCTGGCGATTGTTCACCATCCCTAAGGGTGGTGTCGAAAATCAAAACTCGGCCAGGATCTCTTGCCATTTAGGCACCCTCAAAAGAATTTGTTCTAAAAGATTTATAGATTGATTGTAGTGCAGAGTTTCATAAATAAAATCTAAAAAATTGGAGTTGATTAGATTTTATTTTGGTCTCTGCCGCAAATAACATCATATTTAGGTGGTTTTGCTCTACAAACGTTAAAGGGGCCATTGTCCGTTATAAATTTAAGTTCACTGGTGCAGAGAATTTGTCTAAAGGTCAACTTGCGCTGGTTTTGCACGCACATCTTCCTTATGTGCGTTCATCTGAGACTTCTGCCTTGGAGGAGGACTGGTTCTTTCAAGCTCTTTTGGAGGCTTATCTCCCATTAGTTGAGTTGCTAGAGACCGCTAATGAGGAGGAGGGACAGAATCCTCGAATGACACTTAGTCTTTCTCCTACCTTGCTTTCATTGCTCAGTGATAAGGAGCTGATAGAACGATTCCCTTCATGGCTATTAACGCGTTTAGATCTCCTTGCGAATGCTTCTAAAAAGTACAGAATCCCAGCAGATCACCTCGCCGAGCAAATTGAGGGAAAACTGGCTTTTTGGGAATCTATAAACGCTGATCTAATTAGTCGCTTTGTGCATCTTCAGAAGTCAGGGGTTCTTGATTTACTTACTTGCGCAGCTACACATGGTTACTTGCCATTATTGAGAGAGCATTATCAAGCGGTTCAATCCCAGCTTTCAAATGCTGTAAGAGAACACACTCGATTAATTGGTGTGCCTCCTCTTGGAATATGGCTCCCAGAATGTGCTTATTACGAAGGCCTGGACCATTTAATGCAAGGAGCAGGCCTTCGCTATGCAGTTTTAGATGGTCATGGTTTACTTCATGCCACTCCACGACCTCTTTATGGTTTATATGCGCCAATTTGTACTCGTAAAGGGGTTGCTTTTTTTGGCAGAGATAGTGATTCCACACTTCCTGTATGGTCAGCAACGGAGGGCTATCCGGGAGATCCTGTTTATAGAGAATTTCATAGAGATCTTGGATGGGAGTTGTCTCCTGAGCAACTTGACTTTATTGGGATAAACGACCCTAGGCCTTTAGGCCTAAAGCTTCATAGGGTAACTGGTGTGTCTACCTCGCTTGAAAAGAAAGCTTGTTATGAACCCAATCTTGCATCTTCTCGTGTAATAGAACATGCAAGAGATTATTTGAAGGACCGTAAAGCTCAACTTGATCAATTGGAATCTTCAATGAATGCTTCACCTCTGTTAGTGGCACCTTTTGATGCTGAACTTTTCGGACATTGGTGGTATGAAGGTCCATCTTTTCTTTCGGAATTATTTAGGCAGTCAGCCATGGAAAATGTCTCTTTTACACGACTTGTGGACGTTCTTTCTGGTTCTCCCAAGATTCAATTATGTGAACCTTCGCCATCTAGTTGGGGGCAAGGTGGATTCCATAATTATTGGCTTAATGAAGCAAATTCATGGATAGTTCCTGAGTGGAATCGCTCAGCAAAGGCAATGATTGAATGTTGTAGCTGTTCAGAAAATGTACAAACTAAATCTAGACTTCTTAAGCAAGCTTCAAGAGAACTACTTCTTGCTCAATCATCAGATTGGAGCTTTATTCTTAGAGCAGGAACTACTACTGAATTAGCAAAAAATCGTATTGAAAGACATCTGAACCGTTTCTGGATCTTAATTAAGTGGATTAAAGGTGAAGAAGATTTTTCAGAAGATTTGTTGGCTTCTTTTGAAATCGAAGATGGTCTTTTCCCGTTAGTTGAAATAAAAGATTGGGTATTTAACAAATATTAGTTTAGATTGCTTTTCTTACCAAATATCATTCCTTTACGTAAACCCCAAGGGGCTATCGAGAAGAGCTTAAACATTACAAGTATTAGTTTAGGGAGTGGAAGAGTATTGGCTAGAAAACCTGACCAATCTTTTCGAGGTAATCGGAAGAAGGTTGCAAAGAAATTTCGTAATTCAGATTCTTCGAAACTCATTAGTCTTCTGAGGCCAAACTGATATAAGCGATGTCTTTGAACAAGCTCCGGTGACCATAGAACCTTCCACCCTTTTCGAGCCAGTGAAGTTGAGTCAAGAAGAGGAGTCTGTTTAATAGCAATAGCTAGTTCTTTCCCTAAGGCTGGGGCTCTTCTTAAGAGAGCTCCTACCATATAACCAGAGGCTGGGTGAACCATGCTGGCAGCACCACCAAAGGCAAGGACAGATTGATTGCGGTCTGGGAGAGGAAGGTTCATTGGGAAAAGGCAATGCTCTTCATGAATAATCTCTCGGATTTCAACGCCTCGGGATGAAAGTCGTGATTGCAACCGAGCTCTTAGTGTGCTCCATGAGATGGGTGGACAACATGCTAGAGATGTTTCTTCAACAAAAAAAATGTCATCTCCAAAGTCCATTGCATATAGAAAAGAAGGTGGTTCTTTCTTTTCTTGTTTTGTTAGATGATTAGGCCTGAAGTCCATTAATACAAATTGATCCTTTTCCACCGGCGGTGAGCTGAAGCGACCTACAACTCCATATGCAGCTTGCTCAGCGACTGGCCCGTGATTAGGCCTTCTGATAAACCTACTTCTATGGCCACTGGCATCAATAACAAGCCTAGCTTTATATTTATTGCCGGTTTTACACCGTACTTCTGTTTCTTTGCCTAATACATTTATTTCTTCAGCAGTATCAAGAATCCAATTTATGTTTTTACATCTATCTAGTAATGCCTTTTGCAGAGCAGATTGATCAAAAAGACCATAGTCAAAATCATGTTTTGTTGGCTGTTGTCCCTTTGGACTTGATCCATCGCCAAAAAAACTGACAGTGTTACTCCACCTATGACCTAAAAGAGATTCCATGCCATGGGATTCGAGTTCTTCTGCCCAAATTCCATAGGTATTTGGCCATGGCTTTTGAGGAGTGTGAGAGGCCAAGGCAGTTACTTTGAGTCCTTGCTCTACGAGCTCAGCAACGATGAAAAGTGCTGATGGACCGGCTCCCATGACGAGTACATCAGAAGAATCCCTAGTTGTCATTCTTTGGAAGACTCTCCAGCTTCCTTGTCAGTGTCAGTTGGTTCAACAGGCAATTCTTCTTCTTGTTCAGGTGGTACTAAAACAACCTCAGAAAGTCTGTCCCCTTGATCAATTTTTTGAAGTCTTACGCCAGTTGCAGCTCTTGATTGTTGTGGGATCTTGTCTGCGTTGGTTCTAACAATTACGCCTTTTTCACTTACTAGTAGCAACTCTTCTCCATGTCCCAAAACCTTTAAGCCAACTAGTTCATCACCTTCTCGTCTGAATTTCATCGCACGTAATCCCATCCCAGCTCGTTTTTGTAATCTGAATTGAGTAACAGGAACTCTTTTCCCAAGACCACTTGCTGAGGCAACTAACACCCAAGGACCCTCATTTATTTGAGAATTATTATTGTCAATAAGATCCTCTTCATTACTTTCTGCAATTTGATCAGCTAATTCTGTTGGCAATACATCCATGCTTACCAAGGAATCACTAGTACGCAAATTCATTGCTTTAACGCCACGAGCTGTTCTGCCAAGTGGTCTTAGCTCTTCATCACTTAATCGAAAGTGAATTGTCATTCCTGCTTTTGAACCAATTAATGCACTATCTCCTGAAATTGCAAGTCTTACCCAAGTAAGGGCGTCACCTTCCTCAAGTCCAATAGCTATTAGACCGTTTGACCTTATTTTACTAAATGCTGAGAGGGAAGTTCTTTTAATAAAACCTCCTTTAGTTAACATTAAAATGTAATTATCTTCTTCAAATGAAACAACAGAAAGTAATGAAGTTATAGCCTCTTCTCTCGGGATAGGTAAGAGTTGTACTACAGGAGTACCTTTGGCATTCCGACTGCATTGTGGAACTCGATAAGCTGGCAGAGCATATGCGACACCACGATCACTAAAAAGTAAAAGTGTGTCATGATCATTACAACTAATAAATAGCTTTACAGCCTCTTCACCCTGACTTCGAGTTCCTGCCTTTCCTCTGGTACCACGACTTGTGGATTCAAATTCACTAACAGGCATGCGCTTTAGATAGCCCGTTTCAGTTAAAAGGACTACTGAACGCTCGTTAGCAATTAAATCTATGTCTTCAAGTCCTCCTCCTAGGTCAAGAATCTTAGTTCTTCTTGGTGTGTAATAACGCTCTCGAAGATTACTTAACTCATCTTCTATTATCTTGAAAACTCTTTCACGACGATCAAGAATGTCCTTATAATCTTTAATCTTTAATAGCAAATCTTCGTGCTCGAGACGAATCTTATCAGCTTCTAATGCAGTTAATCTTCGTAATTGCATCTGCAAGATTGCATCCGATTGGATTTCAGTAAGACCATGCTTTTCTTGTAGTTGCTTTTTTGCAGTTGCAGTGTCTGATGCTGCACGAATTAAAGCAATTATGGGATCAAGTTGATCGAGTGCCTGAAGGAGCCCTAATAATATGTGGTCACGCTCTTCGGCTTTTCTAAGAAGATACTTAGTTCTTCTTTCTATAGTTTCAACTCTAAAGTCTAAAAATACTCTTAACATCTTGCTAAGTGTAAGTAGTATGGGCTCATCATTAACTAGAGCTAATAAATGAGCGCTAAAATTACTTTGTAAAGGAGTTAGTTTGAATAGGTTGTTTAGGACTACCTGTGGATAAGCATCACGGCGCAGCTCTACAACAATTCGCATTCCATCTCGATCGCTTTCGTCTCGAATATCTGAAATCCCTTCTAGCTTTTTATCATTGACCATTTCGGCAATACGTTCTATAAGCGCAGATTTATTAGTTTGATAGGGAAGCTCAGTAATAATCACAGCGTCTCGATCTGGCCTTCCCGAGGCTTCAATAGTTTCAATGTTTGCAACCCCTCTCATGGTTACTGATCCTCTTCCAGCAAGGTAAGTCTCTTTTATTCCATTTCTTCCAAGAATTTGTCCGCCAGTTGGAAAGTCAGGGCCTGGGATAATTCCAATAAGCTCTTCATCGCTTAGAGCAGGATTGTTTATTAGCGCTTTAAGCCCATCGATTAGTTCCCCCAGGTTATGAGGTGGGATGTTTGTTGCCATGCCAACGGCAATGCCAGATGATCCATTGAGAAGCAATTGAGGGATTCTTGCAGGCATGACAGTTGGCTCTTGTTGAGAGCCATCGAAGTTGTCTGCAAAGTCAACAGTTTCGGATTCAATATCTTCAAGAAGGCTGTCTGTTGTAAGTGCTTGTAAACGAGATTCTGTATATCTCATTGCGGCAGGAGGATCATTATCTATTGATCCGAAATTTCCATGCCCATCGATTAATGGCATTTGCATAGAAAAGTCCTGAGCCATCCTTACAAGCGCGTCATATACAGCGGTGTCTCCATGAGGGTGGTATTTGCCTAAAACTTCCCCAACTACGCGTGCGCATTTTCTATAGGGCCTATCGCTCGTAAGTCCTAGCTCATACATTGCATAGAGAATCCGACGATGGACTGGCTTCAGTCCATCTCTGGCATCCGGCAGCGCCCTGCCAACAATCACACTCATCGCGTACTCCAAATAGGAGCGCGACATTTCATTTCGAAGGTCAGTTTGGATGATCCGTTCGTCGGAATCTCCGGGACCCCCGTCGCTACTAGGTCCCATTGGATCAGCCATATAAAAGCTGGTTGGCAATTACAAGATTATCTCGGTATCTGATCAGTTGAGCAAATGATTCTGAAAACCAATTGCATTAAGTAAAAGGATCACTTTCTTTGAGTACAAATTTGACTGCCATCGAGGCCTATAACCGATCTGCTCATGAAGCTTTCACTAAAGACCGTTGCTCTTTTCCCATGGGCTCTTCATTCCTCAAGAATGCCTTTCAATACAGACTTTCTTATGGACTTCCTGAGTCGTTTCTGATGTATTGATCTTGTTTTTCCTGACACTGAATTGCCTTAAGTGATCTGGATCCACGACAACTCAATGTTTTTTAGTCCTCCAGTTGTTAATTTGTCTGAACTTCAATGAGGCAGTAGTGAATATTCAGCTCGGACGTTCCAAAACTGTACGTCGTGCTTATGGCATTGATGAGATTGCTTTGGTCCCTGGGAAATGCACCGTCGACCCTGAGGTTACGGACACTAAATGGACTTTGGGGGGGATACAGCGTGAAATTCCAATAATTGCAAGTGCTATGGACGGTGTTGTAGATGTTGAGATGGCTGTAGAGCTTTCTAAGCTTGGAGCTTTAGGAGTATTGAATTTGGAGGGAATTCAAACTCGATATGACGATACGAAAAGCGTGTTGAAGCGGATTTCTTCAGGAGGTAAAGAAGATTTTGTCCCCTTGATGCAAGAAATATATAGCCAGCCAATTAAAGAAGAATTAATTAGAACTCGAATTAGAGAAATAAAAAAGAAAGGGGGAATAGCAGCTGTTAGTGGAACTCCAGCCGCTGCAATAAGGTTTTCAGAAGTTATTACTGAGGAGTCTGCAGATGTTTTCTTCTTACAGGCAACTGTCGTCTCCACTGAGCATATTGGACCGGCTGGTCAGGTCACCCTTGACTTGAAAAAGCTCTGTAATGAGATGGGTTTGCCTGTAGTCATAGGAAATTGTGTTACTTATGAAGTAGCCCTTGAATTAATGAGAGCAGGAGCTGCTGCTGTAATGGTTGGGATTGGCCCTGGTGCTGCGTGCACTTCACGTGGTGTATTAGGAGTCGGAATCCCTCAGGCAACAGCAGTCGCTGATTGTGCAGCAGCACGTTCTGATTATGAGAATGAAACTGGTAGGTATGTTCCAATTATTGCTGATGGAGGGATCGTAACCGGGGGTGACATTTGTAAATGCATTGCCTGTGGAGCAGATGCAGTGATGATTGGTTCACCAATTGCGAGAGCGAATGAGGCTCCTGGCGGAGGATTCCATTGGGGGATGGCCACTCCAAGCAGGGTTTTACCTCGTGGGACGAGAATTAAAGTTGGTACTACTGGAACACTTGAGAGAATCCTTAGAGGTCCTGCCCTTTTGGATGACGGAACACATAACCTTTTAGGGGCTTTAAAAACTTCTATGGGGACCCTTGGGGCTCGAAACATAAAAGAGATGCAGCAGGTTGAAGTTGTAGTTGCGCCTTCTCTGCTTACTGAGGGGAAGGTCTATCAAAAGGCTCAACAATTAGGTATGGGTAAATAACTCACGTTGCAATTGTTGGATTAATGCTTAGTTGGGTTTACAAGCGTTAGTATTTAGATGTGAGGGCTTTTTGCCCACACACTCCTCACACACACTGCCCGACGAGCTCGGGCTTTTCGTCTTTTTCGACTTCATAGCATCACAGTTCTCACAGCGAACGGTTTCAAATGCTGAAATAAGTAAAAACGGTTGCTAAGTTTCTCCGAGATATCTTTGTTAGTTAATGTCAACTGCTTCTGCTGTTACAGATGCCTCTTTTGAACAGGATGTCCTTCAGAGCGCTGTCCCGGTCTTAGTTGACTTCTGGGCGCCATGGTGTGGACCTTGTCGGATGGTTGCACCAATCGTTGATGAGATTTCCAAAGAGTTTGAAGGCAAGATTAAAGTCTTCAAGCTCAACACCGATGAGAACCCAAATGTTGCAAGCCAGTATGGGATTAGGAGTATTCCAACCCTGATGGTTTTCAAGGGCGGGCAAAAGGTGGATACTGTTGTTGGTGCTGTTCCTAAGGCAACTCTCTCAGGAACGATTTCCAAGTATCTCTGACCTCAGACAAAGTTCTTTACGTCTTCCAAAGGGGCGTTTAGAACTTATCAATCTACAGTCATCTTCAAATCTCTTGTAATTAGCATTTTTGATGATGGTACGCCTAGGCCTAATTGATTACGGCATGGGCAATCTGCATTCTGTAGAGAAAGCTTTTCTAAGGCTTGGCAAAAACATTACTTTTGTCAATTCTCCAAAAGATTTAGCTTCTTGTGATGCAGTCGTTTTGCCAGGAGTTGGTGCATTTGATCCTGCCATAAGGAATTTGGGTGAGCGTGGTTTGATTACGCCCATCAGAAATTGGGCAATTGAAGGCAAGCCATTGTTGGGGATATGTCTTGGCTTGCAGTTGTTTTTTGAGTCAAGTGCAGAAGGTTCTTCAGAAGGGCTTGGATTGTTTGAGGGGCAAGTAGAACTATTGCCTTCTGATCAAGGTGAAAGAATTCCACATATGGGTTGGTCCCTTTTGAAGCGTCAAAGGGCTTGTCCTTTATTTGAAAAACATGATGATTCACTTTGGATGTACTTCGTTCATTCTTATGCAGCCAACCCAACGCTGAAAAAGGATATTGCAGCTAGTTGTTCATTTGGTAAAGCAGATGTCACAGCCGTTATCTGGAAAGGTCGTATAGGAGCTTGTCAATTTCATCCTGAGAAATCGGCTGTTGCAGGACAAAGGTTATTGAAAAATTGGCTTTTCTGGTTGGAGTCAGGAGCTGAAGTGATTCCATGAGTGCATTTTTAAGACTTTCTGGTGGCAGGAAATTAAAAAGTCCACCAGGTATGGGGACTAGACCTACTACAGCAAGGGTTCGTGAAGCAGTTATGAATTTATTAGCTCATAAGTTGGAAGGATCATATTGGCTTGATCTTTGCAGTGGCAGTGGAGCTATTTGTTGTGAGGCACTTGAGCGGGGAGCAAAAGGGGTTGTTGCTGTTGAAAGAGATTCAAGGACCGCAAAAATATGCAAGTCCAATCTTGCGGAAACTAAATCTGGTCTTGATGCGGTTCCAGAAATCTCAGTATTTTGCGACGAAGCTCTTAGATGGTTGAATAGGAATAAGAAGGAAGGTGATAGAAGCCAAAAATATCCAAAGTTTGACTTGGTTTATTTAGATCCTCCTTATGGTTCAAAACTTTATTTGCCTATCTTGAAAGCCCTCCTTACTTCAGAATTTCTCAAAAGCAAGGCATTGGTTGTTTGCGAATATTCGGCCGATAATGCTATGGATACACCAAGCCCATGGATCGAAGAGGATAGAAGAAAATATGGGAGTACCGTTTTGGTTATGGTTAGCCGACCAGTGAATTGTCTCGACGATACTGATTCCAGGCTGCCACAAATAAACCAAGCAAAGTGACTGGGATGAGTCCAAGAACTATTCCACAAAGAAGTGGTTCGATCATGATTTCACGTTTAGGGGAATGACCTATCACAATTGTTTCATGCCTAGGGATTTTTCGTGACTGATCCGTTATCAACTGCTGCACCAAATAACACAGGAGGAATCAGCTTGGTTAGGGCTCTAGTCCTTGTTGCTTCATTGACTTCTATTGTTTTGGTTTTGTGGTTTTTATTGGTTTCCCAACAGGATCCTTATGTAAAAGCAGTATTAAAGCTCAATGGCTCTAAGGAAAAAGGAGCAATGTTATTCAGGATGAATTGTGCGGGATGCCATGGAATTAATGCGCAGGGACTGGTTGGACCCGACCTTAGAAATGTTGCTTCTTCAAGAAGAGATTCAGATTTGATTAGGCAGGTAGTTAGCGGGAAAACACCACCTATGCCTAGCTTTGAGTTCGAAGCTGATGGAATGGCAGATGTTTTGGCTTACCTTCATTCACTCGATTGATAGTGCATTGTTTGCCTGAGAATTTGAGGGTTGTTTTGGTTGAGCCTCTTGGACCAATCAATGTAGGCAGTGTTGCAAGGCTTTGTGAGAATTTTGGGGTCCAGGAGATTTGTCTCGTAACTCCAAGATGTGATGTGCTTTCATTTGAGGCCAGGCAAATGGCTTTAAGGGGGCAAGTACTTCTTGAAAAGGCTCAACAATTTGGTTCTCTCCTTGAGGCAGTAGCTGATTGCAGCCGTGTAGTTGCCACCTGTGGACGTATAGATCACGGAAGTGCGATACCTCTGAAGTCCTCCGAGCAATCATTGCAATGGTTGCTGAATGGGATTGATACAGGGCCAACCGCCTTGGTTTTTGGCAGAGAAGATAGGGGGTTGACTAATGAAGAGCTTCTTATTGCCAATCAAGTTTTAACTCTTGATATCAGCTCTGATTACTGCTCATTGAATCTTTCCCACGCAGTTGCAATAGTGCTTTATGAACTTCAACGTTTGAGCTCACCAAGGCAAAAGGTAGATAGTGAATCCCTTCCTTCGGCTTTGGCCAACCCTTTGCAATTAGAAGCTTTTCTTAGTGATGCACGTGATTTATTGCTAGATGTTGGATTTCTTCTTGAGCACACAGCTAATGCGCGTATGGTCAAAATCAAGTCATTGATTCACCGTTCGGCAGCGAGACCAGAAGAAGTGGCATTGTTAAGAGGAGTTATTCGTCAAATTCGTTGGGCAATCAATTCGCCTCGCTCCTAATCTTTGTTATATGGTTGGAGATTTGAATCTTGGCAAGAAGTCCAAATCCTTCTAATAAGAATAATCGCGGCAGCTACTTCCGGTTAGGCATTCGTTTGCTCCTTTTAGGTTTAGGTCTTGGTGTGATCACTGGATCAGCTTTAATAGCTTTTAAAAATTATTATTCTGGAGAACCAATCGGTATAGACTCGTTGTTTGGATTAAATAAAAAAGATAAAAAGTTAAATAAAATAAACTTTGAGAGTTTATATCAAAAGCAAAAAGGGTTTAAACGTCTGTCTTTAGGGAGATTCAAGCAAACAAAAGAATTAATTAACCTAAGCAGGCGTTGGGACCTTATGGCTGGAAGGTATCCCGATTTAAAGGTTAGTGCATATATGTTGATATTAGATGATGGTCGATTTGCTCAACTTAATCACGACTTGCCTCTCCCAGCGGCAAGCTCTATTAAGATACCAATACTTCTCACTACTCTTCAACTTATTGATTCTGGAAAAATTAGGTGGAATGAGTTGTTAGAGCTAACTGATGATGATGTTGCTGGTGGTGCGGGATGGATGGCACTTAAGCCACTAGGAACCATCTTTCCTGTACATGATGTTGCTACAGAAATGATCAGAATTAGTGACAATACAGCTACTAACCTTCTGATTAAGAGGGTTGGAGGTAAGGACTTCTTGAATTCTAATTTTGTTTCTTTAGGGATGAAGTCAACACGCATAAATAGCTTATTACCTGATTTAGCTGGAACAAATTTGACAACAGCTAAAGACCTTGCTTTAGCAATTGCTATTGTTGATACTGGGAAAGTACTTAGCCCAAGACTTAGAGATACTTTTAGAGAGGTAATGAGTACATCAGTTACAAATCGGCTAATTCCAGGAGGTCTTTTAAAAGGCTTAGGTGTTAATGATGAAGATCCTGATAAGAGCCTTTTGATACGAGGATTTCGTGTATATAACAAGACTGGTGATATAGGTATAGCTTATTCTGATGCTGGCTTAATTGAGTTGCCAGATGGCAGAAGGGCTGTAGCAGGCTTCATCGTCAAAGGACCATTTAATGACCCAAGATCTACAGAATTAATTAGAGATCTTTCAGCATCAATGATCCCTTTTCTAAGTTCTAAGGATACTCAGTAGTGTCTACATTGAAATTTATTATTGGTTAACAAAGTTAATTTATAATTAACATTTTGTTGAGTACTTTTCAGACTTTTTCTTCTAGTGTGAGAGGGATTTGAAACTTGATTTTACAGAGTTATTTCTTTTCTTGATTTCAATAAAGCAGAGCAAATCCAATTTTTTATGTGATTCATCTCATCTTTTTCATCTTGAAATGGGTTAATACAACAGCTCGATAGTGATAAGTGCGCCTGTTTTATGTAAAGTTTCCCTGCTGATAGCTAAATGAGTTCTCGTCTATCCTGCTTTTTACTAATGGTACAGATCTTGCCTTGAGAGCTTTTTACCCTGCCTGTGAAACAATCTTTTTAATGTCGGAATTGAGATCGTGAGTTCAACCAGGAAGAGAAGGGTCTTCCCCTTTACAGCCGTAATAGGCCAAGAAGAGATGAAATTGGCTCTTCTTCTCAATGTCATTGACCCAAGAATTGGCGGGGTAATGATTATGGGTGACCGTGGTACTGGCAAATCAACCACTATTAGAGCCTTGGCTGATTTGCTGCCATGTATACAAGTTGTTGCTGGAGATTCCTACAACAGTTCACCGGTAGATCCTGATTTGCAGAGCAGTGAAGTCAGACAGCAACTTGATAATGGAGACAACCTTGATATTGAGGACAGACAGGTTCCTATGGTTGATCTCCCTTTGGGAGCAACCGAAGACCGTCTTTGTGGAACGATTGATATTGAGAAAGCTTTAAGTGAAGGAGTGAGAGCTTTTGAACCTGGATTACTTGCAAAAGCAAATAGAGGTTTGCTCTATGTGGATGAGGTGAATCTTCTAGATGACCATTTGGTTGATGTTCTCTTGGACTCAGCCGCCTCGGGATGGAACACTGTTGAACGAGAAGGTGTTTCGGTAAGGCATCCAGCCCGTTTTGTTCTTATAGGATCAGGTAACCCAGAAGAAGGCGAATTACGACCGCAACTTCTTGATCGGTTTGGAATGAGCGTTGAAGTTAGGACCGTTCGTGATGCGGAGTTAAGAGTACAAGTTGTAGATCAGCGCACCTCTTTTGATACGGATCCAGATGCATTTGCTGATAAAGTTCAATCAAATCAAGATGCTCTGCAAGTAAAAGTTGTTAACGCCCAGGACAGGCTTAACGGGGTTTCTATTGATGATGATTTGCGATTAAAAATTTCTGCAGTTTGTGGAGAACTTGATGTAGATGGATTGAGAGGTGACATTGTTACTAATAGATCGGCAAGAGCATTGGCAGCTTTTGAGGGTAGAGAAGAAGTTACTGAGGATGATGTGGCTAGAGTTATTTCATGTTCTTTGCGACATCGCCTAAGAAAAGATCCCCTTGAGCAAGTTGACTCTGGAGATAGAGTAATTAAGGCTTTTTGCAAAGTTTTTGAGCGTCCTGAGGAAAGTAATCAATCAGATTTTGAATTAGTTATGGATAAATAAAATCTTTGAGAATTCTTGGCATTGATCCAGGCCTCGCAAGAGTGGGCTACGGACTAATAGAAATTAATGAGCGCGACCAAAAGATGCTTGATAGTGGAATTATTCGAACTGATCCTGGACAACAAGATGGATTGAGGTTGGTTGAAATTGCGAAGGACCTTAGGCAGCTGATTCGTATATGGAGACCTGAACTTGCATCAGTTGAAAAGTTTTTTTTCTATCGTTCTAGTACGACAATTAGTGTTGTTCAGGCTAGAGGAGTGTTGATGATGACCCTTGCAAGATTCTCAATACCAGTTGTTGAATTTCCTCCAATGCAGGTTAAATTAGCCTTGACTGGTTCAGGTCGAGCAGATAAGAATGAAGTCCTTGACTCTGTTATGCGTGAATTGAACCTTGATTCGCCACCTAAGCCAGATGATGCAGCTGATGCTTTGGCTATTGCTCTAACAGCTTGGTTCCAGAGATGAAATCAATCTATAAATAGGAATTAACTAAACTGGCCCTAAATAGAAGTTTTATTGACTCTTTTGTTTTCTTATAGGTAATTATAGAAATGTCACTACCAAGCGTTAAAGACGAGAAAAGAATATTTTTCAGAGAACGAAGAGCTCTTCATTGTCAAGATGTAGATAAACAGATCCTCGAGAAAATATCTTGTCAACTTGAGAATTTAGCTATTGAAAAGGATCCTGCAGCTTATGTCGGGATTTATTGGCCTTTACCAGGTGAAGTCGATTTACGACCACTTCTTCAGTCGATTGAGCTTCCTTTTGCTCTCCCATGCTGTGAACCGGATAACAGCATGACATACCGCCCTTGGAGGGGAGAAAGGCTATTAAGAGATGCTTGTTTGATTCCAGCTCCAATAAATGAGAATGTGATTTCACCAAAAGAAATGAGCATTATTTTTGTTCCTGCATTGTCAGTCGATGTTTTTGGAATTCGTCTTGGCTATGGGAAAGGCTTCTTTGATCGTCTAAGGAGTTCCTCCTTGTGGCAATCTGTACCATCTTTTGTTGTGTTACCAGAGACTTGCGTATCATCAGACGCATTACCTCGAGACACATGGGATGTTCCTTTTGATGGTTGGATTTGTGAATCAGGAATTCACTACTGTCTGGAGTCCTTTGATAAAACTGAAATTTCTTCCTAAAGTTTGATTTGACATTAAATTCTTAATTAAATCCCTACTCAGATGACAAACGTTGAAAAATCTCAAGTTAATAAATATGGAAGCAAAGTTTTAGGAGAAATAGTCGATAAGTTACAGGGAACTAATGACCCTAAAAGAAAGTATGAATATGTTCTTTGGTTAGCAAAAAAACTCCCTCGTTTAGCGCCTGAATGCCATGATGAAGCAATTCGAGTAAAAGGGTGTGTGTCTCAAGTTTATATTTTAGGAGAATTAGTAGATGGCAGACTCTTATGGAAAGGTGATTCTGATGCCTTAATCACAAGAGGCCTGCTTACTTTACTGATTAACGGATTAACCGGTTTAACCCCTGATGAAGTTATATCAATTGACCCTAGCTTTATTAGAGATACCGGGCTTCAGGGAAGTCTTACTCCTTCCAGGGCAAATGGCTTTTTAAATATTCTTCTAACTATGAAAACCATCGCTAAGCATTATCAACCCTCAACGAGTACTTTCGTTGAATAGAGTTGATAATTATTTCCATTTCCTAGGACGTCTTCTATGAGTAAACGCATTGGTGTCGGATTGTTGGGCCTTGGAACAGTTGGTACTGGTGTAGCAAGCATTTTGACCAATTCTCAAGATAGGCACCCTCTTGTAAGTGAATTGGAATTAAAACGCGTTGCAGTAAGAGACTTAAGTCGGAGAAGAGCGCTAAGCCTTCCTGAAACTCTTTTTACTAGTGATGTCCAGGATGTTGTCGATGATCCATCTGTGGAAATTGTTGTCGAGGTTATGGGAGGGATTGAGCCTGCAAGATCAATGATCTTGCGATCGATTGCTTTAGGTAAATCAGTTGTAACTGCTAATAAAGCCTTAATTGCTAGGTATGGCGATGAAATCGCCTCAGCTGCTTCTGCTGCTGGTGTTTATGTCCTAATAGAAGCTGCTGTTGGTGGTGGTATTCCAATAATTGAGCCCCTTAAGCAGTCATTAGGAGCAAACAGAATTGAACGAGTGAGTGGAATTATTAATGGTACGACTAATTACATACTTACTCGAATGGAAAAAGAAGGAGTCGCGTACAAAGATGTTTTAAATGAAGCTCAGAAACTTGGTTTTGCTGAGGCCGACCCTTCCGCTGATGTTGAGGGTATGGATGCGGCAGACAAGATTTCGATCCTTAGCGGTCTTGCCTTTGGTGGTTTAGTTGATCGTGAAAAGATACCAACAGAAGGAATTTCTAGCCTTCAATCTCGTGATATTGGATATGCAAGAAAGCTGGGTTATTGTATTAAATTGCTTGCTGTAGCTGAAAGATTTGATTCTAAGGAAGAACGCATAGACATCCTGGATCTTGGGATCAGAGTCCAGCCAACCCTCGTGCCATTTGACCATCCATTAGCTGGGGTTAATGGGGTTAATAATGCGATCTTGATTGAAGGTGAGCCCATAGGGGAAGTAATGTTTTATGGCCCTGGTGCAGGGGCCGGTCCTACAGCATCTGCAGTCGTTGCAGATATCTTGAATATTGCAGGAATCAATAAGATAGGAGGATCTAAAACCGGACTCGATCCATTGCTTTCTGCAAAAAGTTGGCGTAAATGTACATTAATTAACAAGGCCGAGACTCTTCAGAGAAATTACATTCGCCTTACTGCTAAAGATTCCCCTGGGGTTATTGGTTCGATTGGTACTTGCTTTGGAAAATCTGGAGTTTCTATTCAATCAATAGTTCAGTTTGATACTACAGATGAACATGCTGAGATAGTCGTTATTACTCATAAGGTCAAAGATGGAGAGATGCAGAATGCTCTTGCGTCTATAAATGCTTCTTCAGGGATAGCAGGCATTGAAGCTCATCTCGGCTGCCTGTGAGTGAAAGAATATTTATTCCTTAGCCTGATTCGTTATGGAATTGCTATATCTGAGAAAGATCACGTTTTCAGATGCTGATCACTACTAGCAAGGGTTCGTTATGAACGCTTCTATGGGTACAAAGGTTGAAAAACACTCAATTGGAACTCCACTTTTATGGATCTCCATCAAGGCGACTGTGTACAACTGCTAAGCAGCAATGAGCTGTTTCAGGTAATAGCAGTTGATGATTGCCACAATCGATGCTGGTTAAGGCGTTGGCCTTTGCTGCCAAAAGGTAGCCCTGTCTTCGAAGCTTCAATTAAGCAAATTGTATTTTCAAATAAAGCTTTGCAGAAAACCCGTTAATTGTTTTTATACTCCTTTGAAAATATTCAGGACTTTGTTTTTTCAAGGAAGAAAAAGACCAATTAATATGACTGCATATTTTGCATTCATTTTAATTACTTTTTTGCAAGCTTCGTGTATGCCAAAACGAAGTAGCGATCATATTGTTGTTGCTAGTGCGGGAAAAATAACTTCTTTGGATCCAGCGCAAGCTACTACATTTGAATCATTGCAACTTCTTAGTGGATTAGGAGATACGCTTTATCAATTAAATGATGATGGTTCTCTAAAACCAAGACTTGCTTCGGGATTGCCAATAATTACTAATAATGGAAAGACCATATCTATACCTCTTAGGAAGGATGTCCTTTTCCATGATGGGACTCCCTTTAATTCGGAAGCAATGTCATTTAGTATTAAAAGATTCATGCGTATTGGGCGACTTAGTTATTTGCTGAAAGGTCGAATTGAATCAGTTCAGTCACCTTCTCCCTATTTAATAAGCTTTAACCTTACTAGGCCTTCTAGTTCTCTTAATGGCTTACTTACTTCTGTAAATCTAACCCCTGTCTCTCCACATGCATATTCAAACTACAAAGATAGATTTTTAAATGATAGTTTCATAGGAACAGGTCAATATAAGCTTGTTAGATTTCATCGACAGCATCAGAGAATCGAACCTTTCGATTTATATTGGGGGCCAGATGCACTCAATACTGGGATTGATTTTATTAAGCTAAGTAATTCAACAGCTCTATTTGGAGCTATGAAAACCAGGGAAATTGATGTCCTGATGTCAAACTCTATTGATGAAGATCAACATTTGGCTCTTAATAAGATGGCCTTAAATGGTCAATTAGTAGAGGGCAAAGGTAGAGCTTTAGAAATAGGTTATATAACTTTTCGTTCCAACAAAGAACCTTTAGATAATTTAATTATCAGAAAAGCACTGTCTTATTCTATTGATCGAGAGTTAATAGCTGAAAGAGTAAGTTATCGAATGAGAAGACCATTGCGATCTTTGGTACCACCTAGCCTGAGACTTGATCAAGAATTACCTTGGCCATCTTATAATCCTAAAAAAGCTTCAACCTTGCTGAGAAGTGTTGGATATTGTGGAGAGAAAAAACTTATTCTTCCTTTTACGTTTCGTTCAAACGTACCTGCTGATAAATTATTAGCCCTAACTTGGCAATCTCAAATTAAAAGGGATCTGGGCGAGTGCATGCAATTAATATTAGATGGAGTTGAATCAATAACTGTTTATAGACAGCTAGGAAAGGGTGCTTTTGATTCAGTAATGCTTGACTGGAGGGGTGCATACCCTCACCCCTCAGCATATCTTTATCCATTATTAAGTTGCACTAAGGCCGTAGATTCAATATGTGAAGAAGGAGAAGCTGTTGCTAGTGGAAGTTTCTGGACAAGCCAGTCAATGCAAAATGACTTGACACTTAGTGATGAATTTATTGGGGAAGAGAGCTTTAAGCTATTAAATTTAGTGGAACAAGCTGCTGCTAAAGGCTCGGCTTATCTTCCGGTTTGGCTAGTTACACCTAAAGCATGGGTCCAAAATTATTTATCTCCGCCTGAGTTTGATGCTGCAGGTCAGTTAATCCTAGGTCGACTAAGGCAACTTTGATTATGCAGAGGAGTACAGCGCTATTACGTTATGGAGCTACTCGCCTCTTGTTGGCCCCATTTATGCTTTGGATGATTTCTAGCATTGTTTTTTTACTTTTAAGGGTTGCGCCAGGAGATCCTGTAGATGCAGTTTTGGGTAATCGTGCTACTGCAGCGGCACGTGAAGCTTTGAGGGTGCAATTAGGCCTGGACCAGCCACTTTTGGATCAATATTTTGAATTTATCACTAGGTTATTTCAAGGAGATCTTGGTTATGGCTTAATAAACGAAGAGCCGGTCTTGAAAGTCATTTATGAGTCTCTTCCAGCAAGCATAGAGCTTGCTATTTTTTCGTTGTTAATAGCATTATTTCTCGGAATTTGTATAGGTTTTACAGGTGTTGCAAAGCCCAACAAAAATATAGATTTAGCAGGCCGAGTTTATGGTATTGGAACTTACGCATTACCACCCTTTTGGGCGGCAATGATGGTTCAATTAGTTTTTGGTGTATTACTTGGTTGGTTCCCTGTCGGAGGAAGATTTCCAGCTTCTTTAGTGCTTCCAGAAGGTACAGGCTTTCTTGTGATTGACAGTATTATCAATGCTGATTGGGAGGCTCTTCAAGGTACTTTTAGACATCTAATTCTTCCTGCTAGCACTCTTGGATTGTTGCTAAGTGGTATTTTTAGCCGAGCTTTGAGGATTAATCTTTCTCGAAGCTTGAGTTCTGATTATGTCGAGGCTGCCCGCAGTAGAGGGCTCAATGAAAGAAGGGTGATTGTTAGACATGCTTTGCCAAATGCACTGCTTCCGCTTTTAACCATTCTTGGAATAACTGTTGCATCTCTGATTGGTGGGGCACTTCTTGTGGAACTGACATTTTCGTGGCCAGGGATTGCCCTAAGGCTTCAGGAAGCAATTAATCAACGCGATTATCCAGTTGTTCAGGGTATTGTCGTTGTTATTGCAGCTATAGTCGTTTTCATAACTTTAGCTGTTGATATTTTGGTGGCTTTAATTGATCCCAGAGTTCGTTATTGATCTATCAGGAGCCTTTTTATAGTTTTACGAAAGAGCCTATGGACTCTAATTCCTCCCACTTGCCTGTGTACAGACTTGTTGAAGAATGATCTTGGCTTACTCTCGATATCATCCATGAAAATTTTAATTTCGTTGGCAATCACTTGTTGTACTTGTAGAGGTTTTACTCCTACTAACTCTTGCCCAAGTTGGAATAAATCTTCTGACTCTTCTCCCTGTTCTCTTTCTACTCTTATTGGTGAGAAATGACTTGCTCCTTCGACTAAGATGACTCGACTTTTTGGATTAGGTGGTGTTGATATAAGTAATCCAAGTTGTTCGCTTAATGGAGGGGTGATCAAATCAAGGGTCCCACCAGCGAATAGGACTGGTACATCTAGTTGGGCATCTCCTTCATTTGGCCACAGTAAACTTCCAAAGCTATTTAATCCAACAATGGCTTTCAAATTTTCAATTTTCTCTTTCTTTATTAATCCAATATTGTTTAATTGGCATTGAAGAAATTGCGACAGATTTGTTATAGAAAGATCGTCTAATGCCTTTTTACATTTATCTTTTAGATTAGTACCAGGCATGGCACCGCCTGCAAGTAAGGCAGTTAATGCTCCAAGGGAATGTCCCATTAGAACTACTTCAGTTTCTTTTATATTTAGTTGTCCTTGTTCTTTTGCAAGGAGGACAGCTTCCACATCACTTAATCTTTCTGGGATAACTTCTGCCCCAGGTGGAGCACTTTTCCCTTCTAGTAATTCTTTAACTGCTCTAGTATCACTCCCAGGATGCTCTAACACCACAACAGACCATCCGTTACTACTTAGATATCTTGCTAGCCACCTAAAATGATTCTGACTTCCACCAAGCCCTGGCATTAAAAGTACCCAGCTTGATTTTCTATAATCATTTTCTCTTGAATTCCATACTTCCAATTCAAGCACCTCCTCCCTATGAGTGACATCTATTGGGATTGAAATTGGTAGGACTGAGTCTTGTTCTTTGTATACATTTTCAGGATTTGGTTGTTCTTTTGAAGGAAGCTTTGCAAGAGATTCTGAAAGCTTTTGCTGACTATTTAGTTGGACTTTCCAGCGATGTGCCATTTGAAACAAAGCATCTAAATCTAGTCTTATATTTACTGCTGGTAGCTCTTCAAGAAGCTCTAAGGTACTAACTTCTGACTGTTTTTCTAGTAATCTTTCAATAGTATTAAATAATGTTGCTCCTGTATCATCATTATCAACCAATATAAGATCACTTACTTCATCTAAAAGCTGACGGCCTGCCCAGCTTCGTAATACTTGCCGACCGAGACTAAGTTCCTTCAATAATGGTGCCTTTAGGATTTTCTGTAAACCTTCTCGACTTTCTGGCTCTAATAAGTCCAACCATATTGATAGCTCTGACTTTGTTCTTGTTGGTGAGCGCCCCCATTCCGTTAACTCTTCAATCGAAACAGGAATCAGTGTTCCGTCAATTTGAACTTCCAATTGATCAGCTGACTTTGCAAGGGGTATCCATAAGACAGTCAGCATCAGACTGCTTAAAATCCCACGTGAAATCTTCTTAGTTGGCTTTTTTAAAAACAATAATGAATCCATTGCGATGGTGGTCCCAGTTCCCAGCCGCTTTAAGACTAATAACTAGAGTTCGTTTTTTAGCCTCTTTTGGGGCTGGAGGGGTCATTTTCTTGACCCCTTTGGTCTTTAACCAAATTAGTTTTTCTGCTACCCAGGTTGGGATTGGAATAGCTGCAGCTGCAGGGTTAGGCACTTTTGCAAGATTTTTAAGTGGTGGCCTATTAGATCGTAAGGTTTCATCAACTTGGATAGTTCTTGTTAGCTGCTTTTTATTTATTCTTGCTGATGGCGTGCTTTTTTTTGCAAAAGGTTTTGACTTATACCTCAAGGGGCAGTTGCTGATCGGGTTAGCAGCAGGATTGTATTGGCCTGCTGTTGAGTTAGCAGTCCCTTTCTCATGTGTTTCATTCTCCTCAAGGAGAGGTTTTGCTTTGGTAAGGAGTGCAGATGCTCTTGGTATGAGTTTGGGGACGTTTATGGGGTCAATTGCTGCTTCATTAAGTCTGATTAGGTCGATTTATATTTTTGATTGCTTTTGCATGCTTTTTCTGGTTCTTCTCCTGACTAGAAAACCTTTAAATAGTGGTTATACGAGTTTGTCTTATAACGAAAGAAACTCTCTAATTATTGATTCTAATCATTCCCAAGAAAAGACTTTGAGCAAAACTTGGTTGATTTCCCTAATTCCAATTCTAGTAATTAGCATTACTTGTACTGGTATCTTTTCACTATTGCAGAGTGCTTTACCACTAGATTTAGTTCGAGGTGGAATTTCTCGACCTCCTCTTAGCGAAGGTTTAAGTGGCTCAATAATTACAATTCAACTTTGGTTGCTTGTCCTTCTTCAATGGCCAGTTGGTACATGGATGTCTAGAAAAAGTTTAAGATTAGGCTTAATACTTAGCCTAATTAGCTTGGGCTTTGGATGCTTGATAGTCGCATATTCATCATTGATTTACCATGGCGCTGTATTACTAGTTCTTTCACAATTATTATTTGCGATAGGATTGGCAGCCTTTTTACCTACTGCTACTCAAGCAGTAATTGAAGGAACCCCCTCTTCAAAAAGAGGAATTGCGATGGCTTTGTTTTCTCAATGCTTTGCTATTACCGCCTTGGCAAGCCCTGTTGTTGCAGGAAGACTATTAGATAGCAATGGTCACCTTTTTCTCCTGTGGCTATCTATGTTTGCATTATGCATTATTGCATTGCCTTGTGTGAGATTTATTCAGCAGGCTAATTAGATTTAATTTTAAAATTAAAAATATTAGAATAAAGTTTCTTTGTTCCTTTCTAACTCGTCTAATCTCCTTTCTCTCAAAAACAGGAATAATGGAGCAGCGAATGCAAACGCTATAGTAATTGTGCTCAGTAATACAAGCCATAAATGACGCATTTTAAGTCTTTTGCTCTCTGTAATTATCCAGATAGTTATCGCAGTTGCACCAATGAGTAGGTCATAAGTTAGAGATTGTGAGGCTGCATTGCTGTTAGCTAGATCAATGAATAATGCAAGGTTAAATCCAGGACCATATTGCTGAACGAAAGCTACGTTGGCTGTTATTGTAAGTGCTGCCCCGGCAAAAGCAAGTGATAAATAGATTACGCTAAGAAGTAATCTCTTGGACATTGTCTTTGATTCATGTTCTAATTACCAACTTAGCATTCCGTCAATACTAAGTTGATTTAAGTCAATCCCAAAGGAACAGTTAAATATAAACTCAATAATATCTAGATGCAGTATTATTTTAAAAAATACATTTTTATAAAATTGGCACTGGACTCCATTCTCCTCTATGCTTGCATCCCCTTTGTAGCACTGACTCTATATATGGGTACAAGAAATGGATATTATAATAGTGAGAACTATCAGGGAGATGGATGTGCCCATGATGTAAAGCGTTAAAGAATCAAGCTCTTAATCGCAATTATTGTTGGGTTATCTCCTCTTCCAGTGCTTCTAGTTCTGATGATGTAAAGATTTCAAATGGCGTAATATATCATTGTCTTCATAATAAAAATCTATTAAGCAATAAAAAAATCTTCGCTATTAGACTTATGAGGTATTTAAGTCTCTCTATTGAACCATAAAGAAATTTATTAAGAGTTTAAATTTTTCAGTACGATATTTCCCTTAATCTTTGTCATGCAGAACTTGTCTATTAGGCTTAAGTTCAATTTATCGTGCAATATGTTTTTTTGTTGTATCGGACTCGTTAATAATAGATCTATTTCATTCTTTACCTTACATACTTTTGGATCCAGCCCAAGTGTTGTATGAGGGCAAATACTCTTCGTTTTGTATTGATAGTTTAAAGCATAGTTGAAGCTAAAATCATTTTCCTTTTCTTTTACCTCTAATTCTTCGGTTACGGTTTTATCCAATATTAATCCTAAATCTCTTAATTCCCTCGCCAGTTTTGTGGAAAGCTCGCTTATGGTATTGGAACCTGAGTAATTCAATACCATAGAGGCCAGATCATCGTTATATTTTAGTACTTCGGTTTCTCTAATAGATTTTTCATTTCTATCCCAAGTTTTTAATGACTCTATTAATCTCTTGTCGTTTAAACAACTACTTCCAGAGGCTAGCCATTGAGCTAACTTGTTAAAAGATCCGACAACCCCTTGAAAAATCGTAGTATGCAAAAATGCTTCCCTTTTGGCTGCTGTCACTTCTAATTTATTTGTTATTGGGCTTAGAAACTTTTGGCTTTCTAAGGATAGGCTAACATTTATGCAGATTAATTCCACTTTTAGAATTGAATCCAAGTATCTAATTAATTAGTTTATATCATTTACTACTAAGTGTCTTCTAAATCTTTTCCCAGTATTGGCTATGGATTCATTACTTTTATAGAAATTATACTTCATATGTGCACCATTTCGATTTTTAAAAACTATTATAAGTTGATTTTGCTCACTTGTTTATGAAGCTTAGTGTGATTATTCCATGCTTCAACGAAGTTAATACTATTCCTAAAATCCTAAAGGCTGTCAAATCTTCTCCAGTTACTGATCAAGAAATAATTGTTGTAGACGATGGCTCAACAGATGGATCTCGTTCTTTCCTTGAAAACCTGAATGATCCCTTAGTTAGAGTCGTTTTGCATGATCAAAATCTTGGAAAGGGAGCCGCCCTTCGGACAGGATTCTCTAAAGCTCTTGGTGATGTTTGCATCGTTCAGGATGCTGATCTTGAATATGACCCACAGGAATACCCACTAGTTATTGATCCTATTTTAAAGGGGCAGGCAGATGTTGTTTTTGGCAGTAGATTTCAAGGTGGTCGACCACATCGCGTCGTTTACTTTTGGCACCGAATGGGCAATGGGTTTCTTACTCTACTAAGTAATATCTTTACTGATTTGAACCTAACTGACATGGAAACCTGTTATAAAGCTTTTAGACGAGAAATTATCCAATCTATTTGCATTGAGGAGGATCGATTTGGATTTGAGCCAGAAGTTACAGCAAAGATATCTAAATTAAATTGTAGAATATATGAAGTTGGAATCTCGTATTATGGACGTACTTATAATGAGGGAAAGAAAATAGGCTGGCGTGATGGTATCAGGGCAATATATTGTATTTTAAAATACAATATATTGCCCTGATACTTATTAAGAAAGCTCGTCTTTACTAGAATATAAAATTTAAAGATATACTTATATTCTCAGTTGTCAGGTAACGCTGGTTTGTACCCACCTGCCATGTCACCACATTCGAGACTTTGCCTTGTTTCTGTCCCCGTTGTTGGATTTACTCCCTCTGCATCAATGCATAAGTTTCTTTGATCATCACTATCCAGTACAGCAAAGGTGAAGTCAGCCCCAGATATTTGTGCACCTGCAAAGCTGCTTCCTGATGCAATCATGTTTATCAGCACAGCATTCCTTAAATCAGTCTTCTGAAAGTTCACCCTGTCTGCGAGTGTATCTGTAAGGTCTATTCCATTTAGATTAGAACCTTTGAGATCAGCAAGGGTAAGAACAGTCCCATGAAGGTCTACGTCACTGAAGTCAGCATCTCGGGCTGTTGCCCCAGCTATAGATGATTTGTGAAGGTCTTGCCCATGAAAATCTCCTCCCGTGATATTTGCTCGTACGTAGTTAGGTACTTCTTCACCTTGCTGGAGAACTGCTTGGACCGGAAGAACCCAGAATATTCCCAGAGACAGGATAAAAATGCTTAAGAGAAATCTTTTGGATTTTCGGACCATCGTTGTGAGTCCTTCTGACATGAATCTCGCCTCCTATCAATACTATTTAAACCATACCTCTCAGAATAACTGTTTAGGTTTAACCATTAATTATCTAGTGAAATACCACCAGGTAGCCAATGGAACAACTGTAGCTATTACTAAACAGCCAACAACAAGAGCTGTGGCAGTGCTTTTTCTTGTGGCATCATTTCTCATTACATTGAAATTGGGGTCAGTAATTTTCCCCTCAATAACATTAATCGGCGGGGAATCTGCGATTCCTCCTGTCCCTATTTCCATAAATATCTTGGAAGTTGCTGGAATCTCCCTGATCAGCATGACAGCCTTATAGGTGTTTGTTCCTGTCATCCTTAATTGGTTTTGGAGTTGAGACTGTATAAGCTCCGCTCTTGCTGGAAGAGAGAGGAAAAGAAGGCAGAATCCGGTGGAAAGGATTTTTAAAAGGAATTGAGCAGTTTTCACGATTATCAACAGCTTTCTTCCAATATCACCCATAGAGGTCACTTAATCACAAAAAATCCTTTTAAATTTAAAAATCTCTAGACATTACTGATATACCTAATGGATTGAACCTAGTTTATAGAATTAGGTTCTTTTGAGTGGATTTCACAACATCCTTGTTATTGCAAGAAGTTATATCTTGTTGAAATAACTATGATTAATCATTTTGATGGCTCTGTTTTGTTTTCAGCAGAACAACTCGTTGAAACATAATCTTATTTTCTAGCCATTTGTATTTTCCTTTTCATTTACTTTCTCATCTTGATTTGATGTTATAACCTGTACCTCAAATCTCACCATAAGTCCAATGATGATTAGGGCTATACCTAGGAGTGGCCATTGGGATGTAAGGCTCAAAGCATCCTTAATTCGTTAGTTGTACTATACCAATAAAGTTACAGATAATCTGAATGTAAATCATTTTTTATTTTTCAAAAATCCTCTTTCTTCTGTATTAAGATTTTATGTTGAAATTGTTCCCCTGAGATCATCCTTAGAAATTAGGAATAAATTCCTTCCTGTGCTTTAGACGACCATCAGTGACGACCTTACACTAATAAAACCTAGAGTATATAAACAGATACCTAATTAACTCCCCTTTGTGACGTAATTTTTTTGTGTATCTATGCAGCTTTGTTTGTCTTAATCGTATTTGGAGACACCTTTCTATTAGTAGTGACTTCACCAGCTTCACTAAGGTCTTCCTGAAGTCGACTTTCACAGGATAAAACTCGTGACCACGACGGTAATTGTTCAGTGGAAGGAGACTCTAGAAATGCTTGTACAGCAGGTTTTAATAGTAATGAGAACTTGTTAACGGCAAGCTCTTCTTCGTGTCTATTGTAAGGAAGATGATTTATAGCAGAATCTAGACCAAATTGTTTTACACGGTCTTCACCTACGCGTTTGAAAAGTACTTCAAGGGTAGATAATTGTGAAGTGGTGAGAGTTTTTCCCTCGTGTTCCATTAGCCCTCTTAAAACACTAGAAAGAACCTCACTACACATGCGCTGCAAGCCCTCCTTAGGAGACTCACCTATTTCTTTATGCTTATGATCAAACAGTCCAAGGTCAACTTGGGCAATACGGTTTATTGGAACATGTCTGAATACTTCTGAAAGAAGACCAACTTCTAATCCCCAATCGCAAGGTATACGTAAATTCATTCCTAATCCTTTAGTAAAAGCAAACTCTCCAGCAAGTGGATATCTGAATGATTGTAAGTATTTCAAATAAGGAATACTTCCAAATAGTTGTTCTAAACTCGTTAGTAATGGATTGACAAATAATCTAGTAGCTCTTCCTTGAAGAGCACTATTTTCTATTGATACCCTACTGTAGAAAGCTTTGACATATGAAATACCATCTGATGGATCTAGCAATGGTTTAAGCATTCTTGCAGGGTATGAACTTCCGAATGTACGAATGTCAGCATCAAAAAGTGCTATTACATCTGCTGTCTTTGTGGCCACCCCTATCCCTTGCCATACTGCCCAGCCCTTTCCAGGCTTGCGACGTAGCGAAAGGCCATTTTT
Source organism: Prochlorococcus sp. AG-363-M17 (assembly GCA_003278365.1). Lineage (GTDB taxonomy): Bacteria > Cyanobacteriota > Cyanobacteriia > PCC-6307 > Cyanobiaceae > AG-363-P08. The sequence goes on from QCFS01000009.1 coordinate 42,263, forward strand.
ATCATGAGCTTTTAGAAGCTCTAAAACAGCTGGACCATTTGTCCATTGGATATGAACTGGGAATGGCATTCCTGAAAAGAAAACTTTGGCTTCCTCTACTTCCTCTATGGAGTTAGCGCACAAGGCTATAACCAGTTTTTCTAGCCCCTCTAGGTTCTTAAGTACTTCTCTAATCAATTTTAATGCTGGCCTTTCAAATTCTTCGAAAAGGCAAGGTATTAAAATGGCTGTAGGCCTATTTCTTAGGCCAGACCTCAATTCGCCCATGGAATCTTTGAATATTCCATATTGATGAATGGTTGTTATGAGACCCTGTTGAAAGTCCATTTGGTGTTGAGAGCAACAGAACTAAATGGTTGAGTCGAAGATCTTGGACAGAATGGTAGTGGATACCCTTATAAGCGTTGATTACGCAAGGACCAAAACTGTTGAAGTTACTCAGGGAGATCTACAAAGATCACTCTGCAGAAGAACTCGAATTAATTTGGTCGCAATTGATGCATATTCTCGAACTCTACTCCTCCAAAACGAGTTTTAACCATATATCAGCCTCAGAGATTTGGGACTCTTCTTCCGCAGTTTTGATTACATATCCTGATGCAGTTTCTAAACCTGAAGAACCCTCTTTAAATGCGCTGGCTGAATTAATCGATCTGAAGATTGGCAATTTAGTAAGCGTGATTCATGTTTTGCCGTTTTTGAGATCAACTAGTGATGGCGGATTTGCTCTCTGTAGTCATGAAGAGTTAGAGCCAAGTTATGGTAATTGGGATCATTTAAAACTGCTTAGTAAAAATCATCTTCTAATGGCTGACCTTGTCTTAAACCATGTCTCAGCTTCCCACCCTTGGGTAGAACAATTTAGAAAAGCAGAGGAACCTGGAAGAACTTATATCCTTTCACGTTCTAATAAAGAAGGGTGGGATCAAGTCTTTCGGCCAAGAAACTCTCCTTTGTTTTCAACTATAGCTACTGTAGAAGGACCTAAAAAAATATGGACAACCTTTAGTCCTGATCAAATTGATTTGAACTGGAGGAACCCTTTCCTAATTTTAGAGTTCTTGAGATTGATAATTAAATATATTGATAATGGAGTTAAATGGATACGTTTGGATGCTGTAGGATTTATCTGGAAGGAGGCAGGGACAACTTGTATCCATAGAAAGCAAGTACACCTGATTGTTAAGCTTTTAAGAATAATTCTTCAGGAAATCACTCCAGACTCTGTATTACTTACTGAAACTAATGTTCCACAGAAAGATAACTTATCGTATTTAGAATTTGGAGAAGAAGCTAATATAGCGTACAATTTCCCACTTCCACCATTGCTTTTAGAAGCCATAATTAGCAATAAAGTTGATCTCTTAAACAAATGGATAAATGCTTGGCCAAATCTCCCAACAAAAACCACACTACTTAATTTTACTGCTTCTCACGATGGGGTTGGATTAAAACCTTTGCATGGATTAATGAGTGTTGAGCGACTTCACAACCTCTTGATAGAATGCGAAAAAAGAGGGGGATTTGTTAGTCATAGAACTCTTCCTAATGGTGTAGAGGAACCTTATGAAATTAATATCAGTTGGTGGAGTGCAATGAGAGACGATAAGAATCAACTAGGTAATTGTCAGTCAGATTGCTTTGTCTTGAGTCAGCTTCTCGTAATGGCCCTACCTGGAGTGCCTGCGTTCTACTTGCAAGCTTTATTAGGTTCAGGAAATGATCTAAATAGCTTTAAACAAACCGGTCAAAGAAGAGACTTAAATCGAGAAAAGTTTAGAATGGAAACATTGCTTTCTAACTTGAATGATTCTAATTCCCCTGTAAATAAGAATTTAAGTCATTTGAAAAAAGCTATGACTATTCGTAGCAATTTAAAGGCCTTTCATCCAGAAGCTCCCATGACTTGTTTGAGTAAAGATAGGAATGATTTGATTATTTTAAGAAGAGGTCATGAGCATGAGTATGTCTGGGCTGTACATAACTTCACAGCGAATAATGTTTTGTTGACTTTGTCAGAGCTTATTCCTAATAGATTTAACCTCACTCTTTCTAAATGGCATGATCTCCTTATGGGCACTCAGACAGATGGTAAGACTATATCTATTAGGCCATACAGTGTTCAGTGGTTACAACCTATTTGATGAGCTGATGATTACAAACGAAAACTGGTGGGTTGTTACTGATCTTGATGGAACACTTATGGATCATAAATATGACCTAATGCCAGCTTTAGATACAATTTATGCACTTGGTAAACTTGGTATCCCAGTAATTCCATGTACAAGTAAGACTTACTCAGAGGTTAAACTCTTTAGAAACAAGTATAACCTTAATGATCCTTTTATTATTGAGAATGGAGGAGCAGCTTATGGAAACCATGAAGACTCACTTGATGAATGGGTCCTTAGATTTGGCTCTTCATATGATGAATTGATAATCATTCTGAATAAAATATCATCCAATATTGGATATCAACTTCGAAGTATAAAGGATTTGTCAGATGCTGAATTTACAGCATTAACTGGTCTAGTGGGTGAAGCCATTAGCCACGCAATGGAGAGACTTTGGAGTGTTCCTTTTCTGACTCCACCATCTGAATATTCTTCAGCTCTTAGCAAATTTGCAAAAAAATACGATGTCTCAATCTATCAAGGGAACAGAATGAGCCATTTGGTTCGTAGAGGAACTAATAAAGGTAATGCCTTGAATCAATTGAAGTATCACCTAAAGAAACCGGAATTGAAAATATTTGCATTAGGTGATTCACCTAATGACTTGCCTTTATTGGATGTTGCTGATTATGCAGTTGTTGTACCTGGTGCAAATGGTCCACACCCAATCTTTCGGGATGGTATACAAACAGGAAAGTATATTCAGGCACCTAGCCCACATGCAAAAGGATGGGATAAGATTGTTCGCTCCTTTTTTCTTTAAAATATTTATTTGTACCTTGTTTGATAGATACATATGTATAGTCAAATTCCTCACCCCTGGTCATGTCCAAGAGATCCTCAAATCTTATTCCCATTGAAGGATTTAGAACTTCTTCTAGAAGATTTGGGTTGGTCTTCGTCAGATTCATGGTTGGCTTATTGGCATGAAAGGGATATCTATAATTATATTTCTAAATTTTGGCCTGTGGGTACAAAAAAAGACTGGTTTTGGTCTATAGGACTTCCTTTCCTTACACAAATAGAAACTTTGGTTAAGCAGATTGATGCCCCTATCTTAATTGGTATTTCAGGACTACCAGGATGTGGAAAAACTAGCTTTGGACTTTGGCTTGAAGAAGTCTCTAAGTTGTTGAAATTATCTGTCAAAGTTATTTCTATGGATGACTTTTACTTACCTTCACATGAAATGAAGTTGGCAATGGCTCAAAATCCATGGAATGTTCCACGCGGCCTACCAGGAAGCCACTCTCTAGATATTTTATCTGAATCAATTACTAAATTTCGCGAACATGGTGAATTAATTGCCCCTAAGTTTGACAAATCTCTTCGAGACGGTCTTGGTGATAGATCAGGATGGATTAGGTCAAATCCATCTGTTCTTATTGTTGAAGGTTGGTTCCTAGGTTGTTCTAATAGCTCGTATTTTAAAGATGAACTGAATACTCACGACACCATAATTCCACCGTTAAGCAAGGCTGAAAAACATTATAGATATAAGGTTCAGAAATCACTGTTTGAATATCAGTCAATATGGAAGGAATTATCCGTTATATGGCATTTAAAGGCCCAGAATATTAACTACACTGCTCTTTGGAAAAAGCAACAAGAATCCAAGATGATGAATGAAAGAGGCTCTGCTTTGCAAGGTAAATCGCTTGAAAACTTTATAAGAATGATTCAGGTGTCAATACCTCAAATGGATTTAATGTCAATAAAGGCCCCAGTTGTCGCGCATATTGGCAAACATCGAGAAATAATGTGGATTGGCAAGCAAGGCAATGAACCTGATATTGGTAATCCACTCAACGCTCATGTGGAGAGCCCCTAGATAAAAAATAGTTCATTTTGTTTACTTCCAATTGCTCATTCTTTATTTATTGAGCATCCTTGATATTAAGCAAACAGTATTCGAATTAAATCCATGCGAATGCTTACAACAGAAACGCGAAATCGTCTTCAGGAGGTATTATCCAGATTGGCTAATGGTCATTCAGTTACCTTAGAAGAACGAATCCAGTTACAAAAATATGCTAAGCATATACCATTTGTTTCTGGATTACTTTTAAATGCACTTCGAAGAAGAGAGGAATTAGAGAAGGATGGCCTTATCTGATTAATAGTATTTTTAACTATATTACTTGGACCAAATTATCTAATTACTTCAGCAACTGAAGGTTATCAATCCTTCATTTAATTACCACCACCATTGCAGCTCCATACTTTGCTGGCAAGTCCTTGCATATTTTTACCATTAATACGGAATGTTCTTTCAACGCATTCGTTCTGGTTATTTGCCCATTTTGCTAATGGGACTAGTGATGAAGCTATTACGATTAAGCATATTGTGCTAGACACAGCTAAGACAGGGTATGCATGTGCTCTAATCATTTCTCTGGGGTTCATAACCAGTCTATTCAAATTGCTCTTAAAATATAACCTGTTTATTGGAATAGTGTTGTAAATAAGTGTTAAATATAAAATATAATAGGTTTTATATTTGCCTATAGTTTCTTCTTTGATTGCTATTCCCATCCTTTGTAGAAATAACTATCTCGCTAAGTTCTTCTTTTCAGACTCTATTTAATCAATATCAAGAGTCATCCCTTTTATTGCCTTTCCCACTTAGAGAGTTCGATATGAATCCGTATAAAGCTCCGAATAGCCAGGATCCAACTAAAATTGATAAAACAACAAGTGATATAGATAGCATTGATGCACCGGCATCATTAGGACCATAGTGTATTGCATTGTCAAATGAATTCATGAGGATAACGAATGAAGAGACTTTTAAGATTAATTTTGAGTTAGGTACAATTTCTCGCAATCATCATCCTATCGCTTTTTTTTGTGTTTCATTCGGAATTAAAAAAATCTTATGAGATTGCACAGCTCATACATCAATACTATTTCCAAATTAATTCCTTCTACTGAATAGGCTCTAAATTAATTTATTAATATCTCTTTAGTGCTATACATAAAATTAGAAAGCAATTTTGAGAAAGTTTTTACAAGTTGCTTTCTAGAGCTAGTTTAATGTTGATTTTATGCTCAGTTAGAACTCTTTTCTAGTTTCAGCGATCTCAAATACCTTTTACGTTGTCCACTGCCCTCTATGTCAACATACCACCCACAAGCCAGTCGATGGTCTTTTTCTTCAAAGCTAGGATTTTTTTCTAGTTTGAAGATTTTCTTTTTTTTGTTTTCCATGCCCTATTTAAGCACTCATTTCGCCATCTACAAGTATATATGATTGAGTTCTCCATTCGCTGTTATTGGCACAGATTGATTTCCCTGGACCGACTATCCAAAAGATCTGATCACTTTTCGCTTGTTTCCCAGCAGCACTAATAGCATAAGCATTTGAATGTAGTTCTTTAATGAATGTAGTACTGATCTAACTGGAACAATTAGATCAATAAATCACTCTTTCTTTTATTAATGATTATTTGTGCTCTCCAGCTTCTTGTAGTTTTAGTAAAATAAACCTCATATCTTCTGATAAGAAGGCTTCAAAATCCAGTCATCATCCCAATGATAAATAATAATGCGATTACCAAACCCCCTCCGATATATCGTAAATTGGCTGAATTTTTATCTTGTTGATATCTTGGGATACCATCTCCAACAGTTAATAATGCTCCTCCGTCTTTATACCAAATCCAATCTCGAATAGGGGCTGTACGGATAAGCTCATCCTTTGTAAGCCCAAGCCCAAGCTTATCGGAACTACCTAAAAGAATATTTAGCATTGTCTCTGAGTCTTGGCATCGAGATAGTGCTTCGTTAGTTTGCTCAGCTCCATCCAATGCTTGGACGAGCAATTTTACTCGTTCTGCTACAGGAAGCTGCTTGGGGTCCATTGTGTTTTCCTGATAAATTCCCATATCATTAACATATGCTGTCTAGTAACTAAATAACAAGACTTTGAAATGATTTATTTGGTATTACAAGCCCTCTGAAGAAAAAGGAGTGTTATTTTGTAATTCATCTGGTTGCAATAACTGAGATGAATGGGTCTGATTTTCTACTAATGAAATCAAATAAATATTTAACTTCATTTTGCTCTTGAATGTGCTTAGGCTCTTCCCAGCCTTGAGAAATGAGAATAGATTTGATATAGCCAATCCGACTATTTGAATCACCTTCAGTCCATATCCTTGGTGCTTTTGTCCAAAAAGCTCGATCTGAAAATGATACAATTAATTTACCACCAGGTTTTATTACTCTTTTAAGCTCCTGAGCAATATTTTCTGGTTCTTGCAGGTATTGCCAAGCAGCAACCATTAAACATACGTCGATTGACATATCATCTAAAGGCAGAATCTGACTCTTATTTAAATCTTGAATCCAGTAATCATCTAGCCTTTGATTCTTTTCTAATTCGATTTCATTTAGGCCGTGACCAATTACTTTCTTGTAACTGACTTCTTCTGGAAGATGGCTTGACCAGCTGCTCATAAGGTCTAGCAATACTGAGTCTTGTGATATTAATTCTTTATATAACTTAGTTAACTTGCTTCTAAAGGCTTTATCAAGGTGGTGGACTAATCGTGGCTGAGAATAGAAAATATTGTCGTCTTCACTGTCCACTTTCATTCGTTGGTAGTCAAATAATATTTTGTTGGACACTTTAATTCTTTTAATTTTTTCAGTTATTATATAGAAGGATTACACCTCTAAGATGTCAAATCCTTAGCCAACCTAGATGGAACAATCTTCGACTTTTGATTTAGGGTCTACTCTTCTTTCGATTGCTGTATTGATAGGTTTCTTAGGCTTTGTTTTGCTTATCATTCGTTCTATAGAGATTCCAATTCGTATTTATTTAGATAAGAGGAAGAAAAATCAAGATTCTGCTAATAACTCTAATCAAGATAGTGATAAGGGCTTTTAAATCTTTGTCTAACTATATCTATTCATACTTGCAATAAAAAGCCTCGTCTGGATAGACGAGGCTTTAAAGGATACTCTTTATCAAGCTTGAGTTTAGTAGCTCATTGAGCAACTAGTTTTTTCTCAGAGTCAAAGAGTAATCGATGCAGAATCTGCGTTTTGTACGGCTTGAGGAATTCTCTTGAAGTCGAATCCTAATGCGCGTAGTGCGTGCCATAGGTGGCCTTGAAGGAAGAAGAAACCAAGGTAGTAATGAACATTGGTTAGCCATGCTCTTGATGTATGGCCAAGTGGCGCACCATCAATTGAAGGGACAGTATCAATCCAGTAAGGAGAGATGCCGAATTTCAATGCCAGTGGCTCTCCATACCAAGCTTCTGGATAAACAGTTGTGTTTGTTGCACACCAGAAGGCTGCAACAATTGCCATCCAGCCAATCCCTGCTAGAGACCAAGAAAGAACTGCTTCTGCTGAAAGTACTTTCGAGCCTTTAAATTCGGTGTATTCACCAATTTGCTTGGTAGCAATGTGGAATGCTCCGCCACCTATTTCGAAGAAGGCTAAGAAGGCATGCCCACCCATGACATCTTCAAGGTTGTCAATAGCTAGGAAGTCAAATTGATGATTCCAGATTTGAGTTAGGTCAAGGTTGTAGTTGACCTGACGTACAGCTTCTATCGAGGGGTCGTAGATGCCGTGGACTCTTGCCCATTCGACAAACCAAGCACATGCAACACCCATGAAGATGAGGTGGTGACCAAGAATGAAGGTTTGATTGTCAGGATTCTCCCATTCCAGCTTGTATCTTGCTGCTTGACGGTGCTCAGGACGGTCAGGGCCGAATAGGCCAGAGCTGTTCTGAGTGTCTTCGCTGAAAATTAGAGAGTGTAATAGTCCAGCACTTGCATAGACCATTGAGCAGATCAAGTGGAAGACAGCAATGAAGGTGACGTCTGCGCCAGTCCATACTCCTGCATTGTCAAAGCCAATTCCAAGTGATGCCAGGTGTGGGAGGAAAATTAAACCTTGATGTCCCATCGGTAATGATGGGTCAAAGCGAGCTAGTTCAAAAAGGGTGATAGCACCTGCATTAAAAGCAATTAATCCTGTATGAGCAACATGAGAGCCAATAAATCGGCTGGACTTGTTGGTAACTACAGAATTACCAACCCACCACCCGTAGGTCGGACTTGGATTTCCATAGGACTGCATGATTTTTAGGAAATAAAGGCAAAAAACACCAACGCACCTTACAAGCGGCTCAATTGATATGGACGGAATAGTTAAAGGTCTTTATTAGACGTATTGATAATTTTTCATCATGAAAAAAGTTTTGAAGCGCTTTACCTGTTGATCTTGTCCTTTCAGTTTGGTTCTATATCTTCCAATTCCATTGGTATGACTAGAAATATTTGTACAGAGGCCTAGTTCCTTTGCCTTTTGGTCGAATGGAGCTGACCTTAATGACTATTAGACCTAGATTTTTCTTGTTGTTTTGAACAATTTTGTTTTTCAGCAGAAATGCCTGCTTTTTGGGCATAGCAATAGCTTAAGCACCAGTATTTCTGCATTGATTATCAGTATTCCCATTTTCCCTGGTTAGTTATTGTCTGCTCTCCTGAAAAGCCCATTAAGGCCAACTCACTTTTAGAGGCCTTTTATCGTTTTTCAGTTCACTGAACGGTGATCCGCATCATCTGCTACATCATTCTGCTCCTTTTTGTAGAGCAGAGTATGAGATCATTAGCGGACTTCGAAAATTTAAAGGCATGCAGAGGTATAACCTTTTAATTTGTTTTTTCGTATTTGTGGTGATTTGGTCGATTTGGTCAGTTTGGACTGCATATCAACCTCTATTAACAACTGATCAACTTTCATTTTTATTCTTATGTCTCCCAGTATCAGCTTTGTTGTTGGCCTTTTCATTCTTTGATGATGAAGATGATGATGATTTTGGTGGCGGAATAATGCAACCTGCTCTTCAAAGAAATAAGACTTGAATTGATTTTGCTACTAGCTTTGGGCCGATTATTTGTTTATTCATACCTTTTGTAACTCAATCATTTATGCATAGTAGAAAATCATCTTTTTAGGCATATCCCAAAAACTAAAAAAGCTCCGCTTTGGTTAAGCGGAGCTTTGATGTTTTTCGACTTCTTAATTAGTCAATAGTGACCTAAGAAAAAAATCAGTTGTTGACTATGAAAGTCTCATCCTTATCGTTTCCGATAGCGCTTCTTACTTTGCTGAAATCAAAGCCAAGAGCCCTTAGAGCATGCCAGAAATGACCTTGTAGGAAGAAAAATCCTAAATAGTAGTGGACATTTGTTAATGCAGCTCGTGTTGAGTGGCCCAAAAAGGCCGTGCTATCTGAAAGGTCACCTGTGTCAATCCAGTAAGGAGATACCGAGAACTTGAGTTGTAGTGGCTCTCCATACCAGGCTTCTGGGTAAACAGTTGTGTTTGTTGCACACCAGAACGCTGCAACAATTGCCATCCAACCAATCCCTGCTAGAGACCAAGAGAGAACCGCTTCTGCTGAAAGGAGTTCTGCTCCTTTGAATTTGCTGTAAACACCAAGTCTTTTCTTTTCCCAAGGTGTTGAACCAGCAACCACGTGGAATGCTCCACCAGTGATCTCTGCAAAAGCAAGGAATGCATGGCCTCCCATGACGTCCTCAAGGCTATCAATGGTTATGAAGTCAAATTGACGTTGCCAAATCATTGAAAGGTCGAGGTTGTAATTAACCTGTCGAACAGCGCCAATGGCAGGGTCATAGATGCCATGGACTCTTGCCCATTCAACGAACCAGGCACTTGCAATTCCAAAAAGGATTAGATGGTGGCCAAGAATGAAGGTTTGATTGTCAGGGTTGTTCCATTCCAATTTAAATTTTTGAGCTTGGAGAACCCCACTCTCTTCAACTTTCTCGTCGAATAGAACACCATGTAAGAGGCCACCAGCTCCATAGACCATGGAGAAGACCAGGTGAACAATGGCGATTGCGGCAACGCCGGCCCCTGTCCAGACTCCAGCTTCGTCGAAGCCAATTCCTACTGAGGCTAAATGAGCTAAGAATAATGAGCTCTGATGACCCATTGGCAGGGAGGGGTCAAAGCGTGCAAGCTCCCAAAGGGTGCTTCCACCAGCCGCAAAGCAGATCAATCCTGTATGCCCTACATGTGAGGCAATGAATCGGCCTGAGCGGTTGGTGACCACAGAATTACCAGCCCACCACCCGTAGGTGACGCCTGAATTTCCATAGGTCTGCATGATTTTTAAGTGATAAAAGCAAAATATCCTCACAAACCCTACAAGCTGCTCAATTGATATGGACGGAATAGTTAAAGGTCTTTATTTAGTTTGTAAATAAAGGCTAATGAAACCTAGGTATCTCAAAAAAAAACCTCGTCAATTATGACGAGGTTTTGATTCTTTATCTAGGCAATTGCTCTTTTGAGCAATTGATCAGTTCAGCAATGGAGGGTGCTATACCTCGACGAAAGGGATTGGCTAGCTATCGCCTTAGAGGGTTCTTTCAGCTCCAAATGGTCCATTCCTGTCAAGTAGGCGTTTGAAGTCAAAGCCCATTGCTCTTAGTGCATGCCACAAGTGACCTTGTATGGCAAAGAAGCCAAGGCCGTAGTGGATATTCACTATTGCCATTCGGGTGGTATGGCCAAAGAATGCACCATCTGTAAGGTCAACTGTATCTAGCCAGAATGGTGCAATTGTGAAGTTGAGGGCCAAAGGCTCTCCATACCACTCCACTGGATAAACAGTTGTGTTTGTTGCACACCAGAAGGCTGCAACTACAGCCATCCAACCAATACCTGCTAAAGACCAAGAAAGAACTGCTTCTGCTGAAAGT
>QCFS01000010.1 GCA_003278365.1 Prochlorococcus sp. AG-363-M17
AGAGTTGTGACGGACTTAGGCAGGGTTCATTTGGGCTGGCCAATAAAAAGATGAAGGATATTTTATTAATTAGAAGTCGCTTAATCTCTTTGCACTTTTTAGTTTGTTTTTTATTGCTTTTCTTGGTTGCATTTCCTAATCCACTAGTGGCTGAAATACCCATTAAGCCTTTATTTGAACAAGCTCTTTCTGCGAGTAAAGAAGGTGATTTTTCGTCTGCACTATTTCTATGGGACCAAGTACTTGAAGAATCTCCAAAGAACTCTGCTGCGTTAAGTAACCGGGGAAATGTTCGATTGGCTTTAGGCGATTTTTCTGGGGCGATTGCTGATCAGAGTCATTCAATTGAATTGGATCCCTCGGAGTTGGACCCATATTTGAATCGTGGAATTGCTAAAGAGGCTTTGCACCATTGGCAGTCTGCCACTGAGGATTATGAATGGGTTCTTTCGCAAGACCCAGAAAATGCTTCTGCTTTATACAACCTTGGCAATGTTCTGAGTCATCAAGGTGAGTGGTTAAAGGCTGAGAATTTGTTTGATAAGGCTTCTATAGCTAGACCTGGATTCGCAATGGCCCGCTCGAGTAAAGCTCTTTGTGATTATCAAATGGGTGAATTTGATCAAGCAGAAAGTGAATTGCGCAATCTTATTAGGCGGTACCCGATGATGGCTGATGCACGAGCGGCACTGAGTGCTGTTTTATGGAGAAAGGGTTTTAGTGGTGAGGCTGAGAGTCATTGGGCTGCAGCCTCCGGACTTGATGCTCGATATAGTCAGAAAGAATGGTTATCGAATATCAGACGCTGGCCACCTCAACCAATAGCTGATTTGATGGCCTTTTTGGCCTTGGAAAGACCATGAGGTTTTCTTCTGATTGGCAGAATCAACTTCAAAAGGCTTTGCCAGATCTAATACAGATACGTAGACATCTACATGCTCATCCTGAGTTAAGTGGTCACGAACATCAAACTGCTGCTTTAGTTTCTGGAGAATTAAGAAGTTACGGTTGGAAAGTTACTGAGTCTGTTGGGCGAACAGGTGTTGTTGCAGAGTTGGGAGTTCAAAGTGGCCCTTTGGTTGGCTTAAGGGTTGATATGGATGCCTTACCTATCGAAGAAAAAACAGATTTACCTTATGCCTCTAAGAATCAGGGTTTAATGCATGCTTGTGGCCATGATATTCATACTTGTATTGGATTAGGAGTGGCAAGGGTTTTATCACTTCTTTCAAAGGAAAATAACCCAGAGATTGGGTTTCGTTTGTTGTTTCAACCAGCTGAGGAGCTAGCGGAAGGCGCAAGATGGATGCTTGAAGAAGGAGCTACTGAAGGTTTAGATGCACTGTTTGGTGTTCATGTTTGCCCAGCTTTGCCTGTTGGAAGCATTGGGGTCAAAAGCGGACTTTTGACGGCTGAGGCAGGTGAGCTCGAAATAGAAGTTATTGGGCAAGGTGGTCATGGAGCTAGGCCACATCAATCCATTGATGCTATTTGGATTGCGGCAAGGGTGATAACAGGTCTTCAGGAGGCGATAAGTAGAAGATTGGATGCTTTGAATCCAGTAGTGATCAGTTTTGGTCGAATTGATGGTGGAAAGGCCTTTAATGTGATTGCAGATCGAGTAAATCTTTTAGGAACAGTGCGTTGTTTAGATGCTTCTTTAAATGAGACATTACCTAATTGGATTAAGGAAACTGTTGAAGGAATTTGTTCAAACTTTGGCGCTAATGCTCTTGTTCGTTATAGACGTATAACTCCGTCAGTTTTTAACGACCCTGCCTTGACAACACTATTAGAAAGAGCTGCTATTCATCAACTTGGTCAAGAGAGGGTGATTAGGCTTGAGAAGCCGTCACTTGGTGCTGAGGATTTTGCTGAGTTTTTGCAAGGTGTGAGAGGAACAATGTTCCGGCTTGGGGTTTCAGGAACCACGGATTGTGCTCCTTTACATAATGGTTATTTTTGTCCTGATGAAAAGAGTCTGGATTGTGGAGTACAGGTAGTCATGTCTACTTTGCTTATGTGGATGGAACAAAACTCTCTTAAGGATTGAGAGATCTTTATGAAACTTTCTGGTATTCACCTTCTTTCTTTTGCAGCTCCTATGCTTGTTTTGATTTCTATTGTTGGCCTCATTCACCGCCAGGATAGTAATCGTTTGCAGTCATTGCCTGCCTTTTTGGTAGGTAGTGGGCTGGTTGTTTCGGGAGCATTTTTGCGCCGTCGCCGCAGAGCTGATTTGTTGATGTCATTAAAAAAGATGGAAGACGACACTCTGTAAAACTTTAGAAGTTCTTATTCAGATGCCTTCTCGGACTTAGCGGTTTGATTAGCAGGTTCTCTTTGGCTGATCCTTCTTTGGATTTATTCAGATATTTCATGAAAAAATAGATTTGAGCTTTCAGGCAGAAATATGGCTAGGTTTTAAAAACCACTAGGGGTGCCCAGACTTCGGTTGAGTGGCTGAGATCACACCCTCTGAACCTGATCCGGACCAAACGGCGAAGGGAAGTGAATTTGGCGTGATCTAATGGTTAATCGCACCCTGTATTTTTTTAAATTGCTTTTCAATCATGCGTGCTTCATGGGTTGCTTCCCGCAAGGGCAATGTCTCGCAATTACATTTTGCACGTCAGGGAATCGTCACTGAAGAAATGTCTCACGTTGCTCAAAGGGAGCAATTGCCAGAGTCTTTGGTGATGGAGGAAGTAGCAAGAGGAAGAATGATTATTCCTGCAAATATCAATCACACAAATTTAGAGCCTATGGCAATTGGCATAGCTTCTAAATGCAAAGTCAATGCCAATATTGGCGCTTCTCCAAACGCTAGTGATGTTAATGAGGAATTGAAGAAGCTCGAACTTGCATTGAAATATGGAGCAGACACTGTTATGGATCTATCTACAGGAGGTGTGAATTTAGATGAAGTACGCGAGGCTATTATTGGAGCTTCCCCTGTCCCGATTGGAACTGTGCCTGTCTATCAGGCACTAGAGAGCGTACATGGGTCTATAGAGAAATTGTCGGAGGATGATTTCCTTCATATTATTGAGAAGCACTGTCAACAAGGAGTTGACTATCAGACCATCCACGCAGGCTTGCTTATTGAGCATCTACCTAAAGTTAAAGGTCGTATAACTGGGATTGTTAGCAGAGGTGGCGGAATACTTGCCCAGTGGATGCTTTATCACCATAAACAGAATCCTCTTTTTGCAAGATTTGATGATATTTGCGAAATTTTCAAGAGATATGACTGCTCTTTTTCTTTAGGTGATTCTTTGCGGCCAGGTTGTCTACACGATGCATCTGATGAGGCTCAATTGGCTGAGTTGAAAACGTTAGGTGAATTGACTAGGCGTGCTTGGGAGCATGATGTACAAGTAATGGTTGAAGGTCCAGGGCATGTTCCTATGGATCAAATTGAATTTAATGTTCGCAAGCAGATGGAGGACTGTGCAGAAGCTCCGTTTTATGTCCTTGGCCCTTTGGTGACGGACATTGCACCTGGTTATGACCATATAACCAGTGCGATTGGGGCTGCTATGGCTGGTTGGTATGGAACTGCGATGCTGTGTTATGTGACTCCTAAAGAACATTTGGGATTACCTAATCCTGAAGACGTTAGAGAGGGATTGATCGCTTATAAAATTGCAGCACACGCTGCAGATGTTGCGAGACATCGTAATGGAGCTAGAGATAGAGATGATGAACTCAGCAGAGCTCGCTACGCTTTTGATTGGAATAAGCAATTTGATCTCTCACTTGATCCTGATAAAGCTCGTGAATATCATGATGAAACATTGCCTGCCGATATTTATAAACAAGCTGAGTTCTGCTCAATGTGTGGCCCTAAGCACTGTCCTATGCAAACTAAGATTACAGATGAGGATTTAGATAATCTAGATAAGGCTATTAAGGCACAAGGTGCTAAGGAACCTATTAATTTGAAGATGAATAAGGAAATTTAGAATAATTTAACGGCTTATAATTTAATGGTTAAATGTTTTCTTTAAACCATAGAATTGTTTTATCAAGACCTTCTTCCAAATCGACTTTAGGCTCCCAGCTTAATTCGTTTTGAGCTAGGTTGATAACTGGTTGGCGCTGAAGAGGATCGTCTTGAGGTAAAGGCTTGTTGATTAATTCAAGCTTAGGATTTATTTTTTTACGTATTAATTCAGCTAGTTTTAAAATTGTAAATTCATTGGGATTTCCAATATTCATTGGACCTGAGTGGCTCCCATTCATAAGCCTTATCATGCCTTCAATTAGATCATCTACATAGCAAAAAGAACGTGTTTGGCTTCCGTCTCCATAGATAGTTAATGCTTCACCAAGTAAAGCTTGTACAATAAAGTTGCTTACTACTCTTCCATCTTCTGGGAGCATTCGTGGACCATATGTGTTGAATATTCTCATCACCCTGATCTCCGTATCATGCATTCTTTGATAATCAAAGCATAATGTTTCGGCAATTCTTTTCCCTTCGTCATAGCAACTACGTATTCCTAGAGTGTTAACAGACCCCCGATAGGTTTCAGGTTGAGGATGTACTTCAGGGTCTCCATAAACCTCGCTTGTACTTGCTAATAAAATTTTTGCACCTACTCTCCTCGCCAGCCCAAGCATGTTATATGTTCCAAGAAAACTTGTTTTGGCTGTCTTTATTGGATTAAATTGATAATGTACGGGTGATGCTGGACATGCAAGATGCCAAATCCTATCAACTTCTAACCGAATTGGCTCAGTGACATCATGTCTTATGATTTCGAAATTGGGGTGGTTAACCCATTGTAGAAGATTAGATTTCCGACCTGTAAAATAGTTGTCCAAGCAAATGACCTCTTCGCCTGAATTCATTAGCCTATCTATTAAGTGAGAACCTAGAAAACCTGCACCTCCAGTAACTAGATTTCTGCAACCTGTCTTGGGCGACTTGAAGTTATTTTTGGGATGGATGGTTTTCATTTTATCTCTATTCCTTTAGGTAATTTTTCGTATCTTTAAGATCTTTCTAGAAGCTAGTAATGTATTTTTCCCCCAATTTGTATTTTTAAGGAAGTAAATTTTCATGAGTAGTTCATTATTTTTGATAAGCAACAATATTCAACCAGCTCTAAAAAGATGTAGTTGAATATTGTTGCAGGTTATCGTTTTATGCAAGTAATTTTTTGGACTTGCTTAAGACATTTTCTAATGTAAATCCAAATTTTTCCATACATGTTCCCCCAGGCGCCGAGGCTCCAAAGCTACTCATCGTAATACTATCTCCATCAAGACCTATGTATTTATGCCAACCAAATGATTCAGCTGCCTCAACAACAATTCTTTTTCTAACTTCAATAGGCAGAACTTGTTCTTTATACGCCTCGCTTTGCTCTTCAAATAGTTCAACACATGGCATTGAAACTACACGAATCTTGTGGCCTTCAGCACTGAGTTTTTTGGCGGCTTGAACACAGAGGTCTAGTTCGCTGCCTGTCCCTATGAAGATGAGATCAGGTTTTCCTGAGCAGTCTTCCAGGATATATCCACCAAGGCTAACTTTGTCTATAGATGAATTGGCTTGATTAGCCATCCCTTGGCGACTGAGGCATAGAGCACTTGGTCGGTTGCGATTTTGGATAGCAACTTTGTATGCTCCACTAGTTTCATTCCCATCCCCAGGTCTAAAGACCAGCATGTTTGGTATTGCTCTTAGAGAAGGAATTGTTTCTATTGGTTGATGCGTTGGTCCATCTTCTCCAACTCCAATTGAGTCATGAGTTAGTACATAAATTACGCCTAATTCACTTAAGGCGGAGAGTCTCATTGAGCCTCTCATATAATCTGCAAATACTAGGAATGTTCCCCCATAAGGTATTAAGCCACTTTTGTGATAAGCAATTCCATTTAGAACAGCAGCCATTGCATGTTCACGAACACCAAAATGTAGATAACGTTTTTCAGGTGTTTCAGCTTGGAAGGATCCAGTTTCACCCTTGATATCTGTGTAATTAGAATGGGTTAGATCCGCAGAACCACCAATTAGTTCAGGTAGATTTGGACCTAAAGCACCTAGACATATTTGAGAGTGTTTTCTTGTTGCAAGACCTTTATCATTTTCTGTATAAACAGGTAAATTTTGATCCCATTCTTTAGGTAATTCTCCGCGCAACATTCTTTCAAACTCTTCTGCTTCTTGGGGATATTCTTTCCTATATTTTTCAAGAGTTTCATTCCAATCGTTTTCGAGCACTTCACCTCTTTGAATTGCTTGCCTGAATTGGTCATAAGCTTCTTGAGGAATCTCGAAAGGCCCAAAATTCCATCCCAACTCTTTACGGGTAAGTGCAGCTTCTTCTTCACCTAGGGGAGCTCCATGCACTCCAGCGGTATCACTTTTATTAGGTGAACCGAACCCGATAGTGGTACTGATTTTGATTATGGATGGTTTGTCAGTGACTGACTTTGCAGAATTTATAGCTTCTGCAATTGCATTGATATCACTATTTCCATTTTTGACATGCTGCACATGCCATCCATAAGCTTCATAGCGCTTTAGAACATCTTCTGTGAATGAGACGTCTGTTCTTCCATCAATAGTTATTTGATTGTCATCATAAAGAGCAATTAGTTTTCCTAATTTGAGATGTCCAGCTAATGAGCATGCTTCTGAAGAAACTCCTTCTTGATTACATCCATCACCCATGATCACATAGGTGAAATGATCAACGATAGTTGCATCTTGCTTATTGAACTTTGCAGCTAGATGAGCTTCTGCGATTGCTAGGCCAACAGCATTAGATATGCCTGCGCCAAGAGGCCCAGTTGTTACTTCAATTCCAGGTGTTTCAAATGTTTCTGGATGTCCAGGTGTATGAGATCCCCATTGCCTAAATTGCTTTATATCTTCTATGGAAACTGATTCATAACCAGTGAGGTGCAATAAGGAGTAAAGCAGCATGCATCCATGTCCTGCAGAAAGCACGAAGCGATCTCGATTGAACCAATTGGGATTCTTTGGATTGTGTCGTAGAAATTTATCCCAAAGGGTATATCCCATTGGGGCACAACCCATTGGCAGGCCTGGGTGGCCGCTGTTGGACTTGTTTACAGCATCAACCGCGAGCATCCTGATGCTATTGATGCAGAGCGTATCTAATGAAGCAGGCGCAGCGACCATGATTTTGATAGGGGTGAAAGCTGATTCAGGGGTTGAGACAGGATGAGAGTGGCAAAGCCACTTAGGACATCCGACGGAAGGCAAGGCATACATTGTGGCCTCCGAACCCAAAAGAGTTCGAAAGCACCACAGTTAGCTTGTGTTCTCTAGGACTATTTGGGACGTAGTCCAGATCACATGCAGGATCAGGGTTTGAGTAGTTGATTGTTGGTGGAATTACTCCATTTTGCAGTGAAAGCACACAGGCAACAGCTTCAATCCCCCCTGATCCACCGAGAAGATGACCTGTCATTGACTTTGTAGAACTTACAGGGATTTCATTCGCTTTATTGTTAAACACATTTTTGATTGCGGCAGTTTCGTTACTGTCATTAGCGGGAGTACTTGTTCCATGAGCATTGATGTAATCAACGCATTCAGGATTAAGTTTCCCGTCTTTGAGGGCAAGTCGCATAGCTTCAGCGCCTCCAAGTCCTCCAGGAGTTGGTGATGTTATGTGATGGGCGTCACATGTTGTTCCATAACCAATAATCTCAGCATGAATTTGGGCACCACGTGATTTTGCATGTTCGAGAGTTTCCAGCACAAGTACACCTGCTCCTTCTCCAATCACAAAACCATCACGATCAGCATCGAATGGTCGACTGGCTGATGAAGGATCGTCATTGCGGAAAGATAGAGCCTTGGCACTCGAAAAGCCTGCCACACCTAATGGGGTAATGCTTGCTTCAGCACCTCCGCAAATCATTGCATCAGCTTTGCCTAGTTGTAGAAGCCGAAAGGCATCACCAATAGCGTTAGAACCTGCTGCACAGGCGGTTGAAACAGAAGAACTTGGCCCTTGTGCACCCAGTGCGATTGCAGCTAGTCCCGTTGCCATATTAGGGATCATCATTGGCACGGTGAAAGGACTTACTCGCCCAGGACCTTTTGCAGCAAGGACGTGGGCCTGACTTTCCATAGTGAGAAGACCCCCTACTCCAGAGCCAATGATGACTCCCACTCGAGGGGCATTTTTTTCATTAATGGTCAAGCCTGCATCCTGAACTGCTTGTTTTGCGGCAACTACCCCAAACTTTGAGAATCGATCCCATCTTTTTGATTCTTTTGGTTCAAGAAAGTCTTTTGGATCAAAGTCTTTCACCTCTGCAGCAAAACGACATGCATGAGATGCAGCATCAAACAAAGTAATTGCTGCCACACCGTTTCGACCTGATGTAAGACCATCTAGGTAGTCCTTAACGGTATTCCCTATAGGTGTAATCGCACCGAGGCCCGTGACCACAACGCGATGGAGACCCTCCACCATTGTGCCCTCAGGATTGCTTGTCTTCGATGTACTTGACGGCATCACCGACGGTGGCGATACCTTCAGCAGCTTCATCTGGTATCTCTATGTCAAAGGCTTCTTCAAGAGCCATGACAAGTTCAACAGTGTCTAGTGAGTCTGCACCTAGGTCATTTTGAAAGTTCGCTTCTGGCTTTACTTCGCCAGCATCAACGCTGAGTTGCTCAGCAACGATGGAACTTACTTTTTCGAGGATTTCTTCCTGGGACATAGTCATGTAGATATGACAAAGCATCCTACGAGTTCATGGTCAGGAGTTAACAACAGTGACGGAAGAGAGGTGAAATTGTCCCAGAACGACAAATGATGGTTAGGTTTTATACATTCGAATTTGTCCCGGATAGGACTCATGTCTCACGCCGTCAAAATTTACGACACCTGCATTGGCTGCACCCAGTGTGTTCGAGCTTGCCCTCTAGACGTACTAGAGATGGTCCCTTGGGATGGCTGTAAGGCTGGCCAGATAGCTTCGTCTCCTCGTACTGAAGATTGTGTTGGGTGTAAGCGTTGTGAAACTGCTTGCCCAACTGATTTCCTCAGTATCAGGGTTTACTTAGGTGATGAGACATCACGAAGCATGGGCTTGGCCTACTGATTCTTATTTCATAATCTCCTCATAAGGGAACACTTTTTGCGTGTAACCCCATATGCTCAGCCCGGCGCTGTCCGGGCTTTGCTTTTGATATGTGCGGAATCGTTGCAGTTATAGGTTCTCGAGAAGCAGCTCCTCTGCTTCTTGAAGGATTGAAACAGTTGGAATACCGAGGGTATGACTCCGCTGGTTTAGCCACGGTTGCATCTTCTTTAGGAGATTCCAAAGGTGTTATGACATGTCAAAGAGCTGCAGGGAAACTGGTAAACCTTTCAGCATTGGTCGAGGAGAAAGGTGCTGCAGGGAATTTAGGTATTGGCCATACCAGATGGGCTACACATGGCAAACCTGAGGAACGCAATGCACATCCTCACAGAGATCAATCTGCCGAAATTGCGGTTGTACAAAATGGAATTATTGAAAATTATCGGCTTCTAAAAGAGGAACTTCAGCGGGAGGGTGTCAGTTTTGTCTCAGATACAGACACTGAAGTTATTCCCCATCTAATTGCAAAAGAAGTTCATGAGATGAAGTTGGGAGGCCGTAATGACAGTGGTGCAATGTTGTTGGCTGCTGTTCAGAAAGTTTCTGCTCGATTAGCTGGTGCATATGCGCTTGCAGTTGTTTGGTCAAGAATTCCAGATGCTTTGGTAGTTGCTAGAAGACAGGCACCATTATTGATTGGCTTAGGTGAAGGCGAGTTTCTTTGTGCAAGTGATACTCCAGCTTTAGCTGGATTCACTAGGACTATTTTGCCTATGGAAGATGGAGAAGTGGCATTGTTAACTCCTCTTGGAATTGAGTTATACGATTCACAAGGGAATAGAAAGCAAAGAAGTCCTGAGTTATTGAGCGGAATTGATCATTTGGCCGATAAACGTAATTTTCGTCATTACATGTTGAAGGAAATCCATGAACAGCCTGAGACTGCAGAACTATGGGTATCTAGACATCTTCCTGCAGATCTTTCAGCAAGGACACCTGTTGCCTTCCCTTTTGAGGACTCTTTTTATCAAGGAATAGATAGGGTTCAGATTCTTGCTTGTGGTACAAGCCGTCATGCAGCTCTAGTCGGTGCACACCTCCTTGAGCAGTTTGCAGGAATTCCCACTTCTGTTTTTTATGCAAGTGAATTTCGTTATGCACCACCACCACTTGTTCCACATACCTTGACCATTGGTGTTACACAGTCAGGTGAGACTGCTGACACACTTGCAGCTCTTTTAATGGAAGCCAATCGGCGTGATGCCCATGTTGACAAAGCCTATGCTCCGCGATTGCTTGGAATAACTAATAGATCGGAAAGTTCTATAGCTAGGCAAGTGCCAAATATTCTTGATATTGGAGCTGGAATTGAGATAGGAGTTGCTGCAACTAAGACATTTCTTGGCCAACTTCTTTCTTTTTATGGCCTTGCCTTAATGTTTGCTGCTCGCAGGCGCAGTAGGTCTGATGAAGAAATTATGCAACTTAGTTGTGAATTAAGGGCGGTGCCTAATCAACTGAGATTGTTAGTTAAAAAGCATGATCGACTCTCAGAGGAGCTTGCTCCAAGATTTGCAGAAACCCAAGATGTCATTTTTTTAGGTCGAGGTATTAATTATCCAATTGCACTTGAAGGGGCACTCAAGCTGAAGGAAATTAGTTATATACATGCAGAAGGATATCCTGCTGGTGAGATGAAGCATGGACCTATTGCCTTGCTTGACCCTCGTGTTCCAGTTATATCAATTGCAACCCCAGGAAAAGTATTTGACAAGGTTTTAAGCAACGCTCAAGAAGCTAAAGCGAGAGATGCGCAGCTTTTTGGTGTTGCCCCAGAAGGACCTGATACAGAGATCTTTGATGCATTACTTCCATTGCCTGAAGTAAGTGAATGGATTAGTCCGTTGTTTTCTGTTGTTCCTATGCAATTATTGAGCTACCACATTGCTGCACATAGAGGATTAGATGTTGATCAGCCGAGAAACTTGGCGAAGAGTGTAACAGTGGAATAGTTACTTTAGAGTAAGATTATTTATGCGTTTATATCTATCTTCAAAACGAATAATATCATCTTCACCAAGATATGCACCACTTTGAATTTCAATTAGCTCCATAGACATTTTCCCTGGATTTGTTAAACGATGCTTGCATCCTAAAGGAATGAAAGTACTTTCATTTTCACCTAACAATTGTTTTTCTCCATCTCTCTCAACTAAGGCAGTTCCTTTTACAACAACCCAATGTTCGGCTCTGTGATGATGAAGTTGAAGAGAAAGACTTTCACCAGGCTTTACGACAATTCTTTTAACTTGCCAGCGGCTATCTTCAACAACATTGGTATAGAAGCCCCAAGGTCTATATATTTTTCTATGTGCTTTCCCTTCTCGACTTCTCGATTGCTCTAATTGCTTAACTATATTTTTAACGTCTTGTGATTGATTTCGGTTTGCGATTAGTACTGCATCATCTGTTTCTACAACAACAAGATTTTCAATTCCTAGTCCAACTACAAGCCTATGTTCACTCCTTAGATAGCAATTTTGACTTTTTTCAGTAATAACTCGCCCTTGAAGCACATTGCCTTGAGAGTCTTTATCTTCGGTTTCCCAAAGAGCTCCCCAACTACCGACGTCGCTCCATCCAGCATCTAAGGGAACGACTGTACCGAGTTTGGTTTTTTCCATTACCGCAACATCAATAGCCATATTTGGACAATTTGCGAAGGACTCTCTCTCAAGACGCAAAAAATCCAAATCAGTCATTTCATTTTCTAGTGCCGCTCTACAAGAACTAACAATCTCAGGAGCCAATCTTTCTAATTCGCTCAAGATTGCACTTGCTTTAAAAAGAAACATCCCACTATTCCATGTAAAGCGCTTCTCATTCAGAAATTTTTCTGCTGTTGCTTGATTTGGTTTTTCTACAAATCGCACAATCGGCATTGCTTTTGATTCGAAATTGTCAAAGCTTTCTTGAGCTTCGATATATCCATAACCAGTTTCAGGAGCAGTAGGAATGATTCCAAAAGTGACTAATCTTCCCTCTTCTGCATAGATACGCCCAGTTTCTATTGATTGTCGAAACTGGTTTTCGTATTTAATTAGATGATCAGCCGATAGTACTAATAGAAGAGGGTCTTTCCCCCCTTCAGTGGCTTGTAGAGCCGCAACAGTAATTGCGGGTGCTGTATTCCTCCCAATTGGTTCTAGAAAAATGGTTTGGGGCGTCACGTTTATTTGACGCATTTGTTCCGCAACGATGAATCTGTGATCTTCGTGACAAATTAAAAGAGGATCTTCTATTGATTTCAGTCCTTTTAAACGCTTTTGAGTTTGTTGCAGCAAAGTATTTGTTTGGTTGCCTCCTAGAGCCCAAAATTGTTTTGGGTAGCTAGCTCTGGAAAGAGGCCATAGCCTAGTTCCAGTGCCACCACAAAGGATTACAGGGACGAGAGGTCGTTTTGACACGTCTGTTTGCTTTAGTCTCTTAAGAATCGCGCAAATAACTTCGATTTGTCGAATTTTTAGATATCTAGTAAGCCTGGAGGCGGTGTTATATGAATCCAGCCTTCTTCTATAGCTACTACAGGTACGATTTCTGTAACGAAGGGAATTAAGACTTTTTTGCCTTCTAATAGTTCAATTTCTAATAGGTCATTACCTGCAGTTTGAAGTCCTATCACTTTCCCGATTGAGGGACTTTTGGGGTCAAGTTTCACTTTTAGATTTAATAAGTCTAAAAAGTGAAACTCATTCTTTCCAAGCTTAGGTCTAAAGACTGAAGGAACCAGAAGCTCTTTCCCAATTAGGCTTTGGGCACTATCTCTATCATTAATTCCAGCAATTTTTATTATATAGATTGATTTTCCTGGCAGTTGGCGCCCAGCTAATAATTTAATTTCTCTAGGTTGCTCTGCATTGCTTTGAAGCCATCTAATGCCAGGCTTGGTAAAACGTTCTGGAAAATCAGTGCTTGGATTGACTCGTAGCTCACCTCGTAAACCTTGTGCAGCAACTAAAGTTCCAATTTTCAACCACTCAGCTGATTTTTTCATCTTTTTTAAATGGTTGGATGGATAATGGTTTGGTTAGCCAATTAGGTTCGATTCATGCCTAAGACTTCTTCCCCTATTTTGCCTGGTTCTACAGTTCTTGTTAGAGATTCTTGTTCTATTTACAATGGGTATAGAGGCTTTGTTCAAAGAATTAGTGATGGTAAGGCTGCAGTTTTATTTGAAGGTGGTAATTGGGATAAGCTAATTACACTACCTTTGGAAGTTCTCGAGGTTAATTGATGATTGATTCAATTTCCTAGAATTAATAAACAGCGTATTCTTTTTATTGAAATCTTTCTAGACACACTTTCTTATTTGAGCTTACCTAACGCTTCTCTTGCAGCTTCTTGTTCTGATTCGCGTCTTGACTTGCCCCATCCTTGGCCTAGAAAACTATCATTAATGTAAACTTTGCAGAAGAATCTCTTGGTACTCCCATGGTCTAAGTTTCTTTCTTCACTTTGATAGTCAGGAATCCCCAACTTCTCGCCTTGACACCACTCCTGGAGTGCAGATTTGCTATTGAAATAATCTGGATTTTCTAAAAATAATTGACTCTCTTTTACCCAAAAGGGACGTAACCAATCATGTATAGGTTCCAGATTATTCCAATATTGATAGATTGCTCCGATTAAAGCTTCTATAGTCTCACCATTTATGGTGTCTTTCGCTAAAGAATCACCAGCTGCCATTGATCCAATTATTAGGAATTCTTCTATTTTGATCTCTTTACCGACTTTAGATAACCAGCGATCACTGACAAGATGAGCTCTTAGTAATGATCTTTCACCAACTTGCATGGCTGGGAAATTTTGCTCTATAAATTCTGACGCAACTAATCGGAGTACAGCATCTCCTAGGAATTCCAGCTTTTCATAATTTCTCTTTTGATTAGCTGATGAGTGAGTCAATGCTTCATCAATTAGATCAATTTTTCTTGAGCCAAATGCTTGGCTTTTAGTACTTGGAGGTTGGTCAATATTCAATTGGCGCATTAGGCGTTTCAACTTTTCTTTACGTTGATAGTTCGCGTTGCCTTTATTTAAGTCATTCATAATCTCTACTAAAGAGTTATTAGGTTAATAAAAATTAAGTCAAAAATTGCTTGTGTTTTTTGATTTTGCCTGAATTAGGTGAAAGCAGGTCATAAGCCGGGTTCTGTTCACCACTCTAAAAGTGGTGGGCGATCATCTATCTAGGACGGCCGTTGCCGGCAATCTCAAGCGGCTCAGTTCACGGAACGAGGGAGATGGCCAGCCTGCGTCCCTTAGCCTTGCTCCTAGCCGGGGTTTACCGAGCCAGCACCTCTCGATGCTGCTGGTGCGCTCTTACCGCACCTTTGCACCCTTGCCTGTGCCATTTTGGCCATTGGCGGTGTTTTTCTGTGGCACTCTCCTCACGGTCACCCGCACTGGGCGTTACCCAGCAAGCCTGGCCATCGGGGAGCCCGGACTTTCCTCAATTGAAGATAGCTGTTAAGAAACAGCTATCTTCAATCGCGATCACCTCTCCTGCTTTCAGAGTCCATAATGCCTTTGGAGGTAACTTCTATCAATGGGGCTGTAGCTCAGCTGGATAGAGCGACGGTTTCCTAAACCGTAGGTCGTGGGTTCGAGTCCCGCCAGCCCCGTCATTATCTTTTTTTTGGTTGGAGTGGCCGGTACTAAATCTGGGGGGGCTTTGCAATTCTGATACTGCCGCTAGCGTTAGATAAGTGAATCAGTCTCAATGACACAGCTTCACGATTTACGTCTTCGACTCCTCGTTCAGCAGGAAAGCGAGAACATCGCGAATTCACAACCGACTGATTTAGATCTTTCGGTCGTTCAGGCACGCTGTCTTTGTTGGCTAGCCCTCTTGGCTGAAGCTCATGAAGATCAAGCAACTGATGCAGAGCGCCGAGGTGATACAGAACAGGCCATGGGATGGTTTGCTGACTCCATGCGATTACGAGATGTCATTCAAGTTGTAACTACCATTGAAATTCCTCTTCCTGACTGCTTAGAAGCCGAAGGTGAGGAGGAGAGTTCTTCAGGAGATAGTCCTATGGCGGCCTAGTAGATGGCATGATGGGTTCATAGCTGTATAGGTACCAACCCCGTGCCTGAAGAGCCCTGTCAATGCCCAGACTGTCAAAGGTTTTATAAGGAACACGATCGCTTGATTCGTGAGTTTCCTACTTTGCGACAGCAACAAGAGCTTAGTTGGGCTGCTTTGCAATCATTTAGAACTTTGGCTGGACGAGTGCTGGAGGATATTCAGAAGCAACAAGCAGCTTTGAAGTTGAACACTGATGAGACGCAAGATAAAGATGGTGTTGTTGCTTCTGGTTCAGTAGAAGAACAGGCAGATACTTTGCATCAAGCATTATCTGATTTAGAAAACATTAATGCTCATCTTTTTTCAATAGAAGTGTTGATGGAGAGAATTTTTGATGTACGAGTCCCAGATGAGGTTGAACAGAAGTTTCGTGAATTGGCTGGTGAATTAGCTCCTGACCCACTGAATGTTGATCGTTTACGTTTAAACAGACTTTTACACCAGACACCTGATCTTCCTGATCGCAATTAATAGCTATTCAACCAATATATTGAATCAACTAATTCACATCACAAGTAATTTCAACAGGTAAAGGATTTACTTGCCAAATATTTTCGCAGTATTCACGTATTGATCTATCGGAAGAGAAGAAGCCTGATCTTGCAGTGTTTAGAAGTGCCATTCGATTCCATTTCTCTCTATCTATCCAAGCTCTACTTACGTTGTCTTGTGCTCGTAAATAATCTGCAAAATCTGCCATTACGAAAAATGGATCTTCTCCAGTCAGATTATTAAGAATAGGACGAAATAGATCAACATCTCCATTGCTAAAATGACCTAGTTCAACGAGGCGAATTGCTTCTGAGAGTTCTTGTGATGCATTTATAAATTCTTTTGGATTGTAACCATTTTTTCGTAACTCCATGATTTCGGATTCGGTTTTACCAAATAGAAAGAAGTTCTCTGCTCCTACTAACTCCCTGATTTCCACATTTGCACCATCGAGTGTTCCAATTGTTAGAGCACCATTCATTGCAAACTTCATATTTCCTGTCCCAGATGCTTCTTTTCCTGCTGTAGAAATTTGTTCTGATAAGTCGCTTGCAGGATAAACTTGCTCCCCTAATTTGACGTTATAGTCTGGCAAAAATATGACTCTTAGCAGACCATCCATGTCCGGATCTGCGTTAATTGTCTCTGCGATTCCATTAATAAACCGTATGATTAATTTAGCCATGTAATATCCAGGAGCTGCCTTTCCTCCAAAAATGATTGTTCTAGGAGGCATTCCTTGTGATTTACCATTCTTAATTCGTAAATATTGTGTGATAATTTGCAGTGCATTTAAATGCTGTCTTTTGTATTGATGTATGCGCTTTACTTGAACATCAAACATGCTTGAAGGATCAACCAATACACCTGTTTGGCGATGGATATAGCCAGCTAATTTTCGCTTTGCTAAAAGTTTTGTAGCTCCAAATTCCTCTAAAAAGCTCGAGTCTGACTCTTTGCTTTCTAGATTTTTTAGTAACTCCATATTGGTAATCCATTCAGGTCCTACTTCTTTGTCAAGAAGTGCAGAAAGCTCCGGATTTGCAAGAGCTACCCATCGTCTAGGGGTAACTCCATTGGTCACATTCGTAAACTTTTTGGGCCATAAAGCCGCGAATTCAGGTAAGAGTTGTCTTTTGATTAGGTTTGAGTGAAGAGCTGCTACACCGTTTACATTTTTCGCTCCGATTGTGGCTAGATGAGCCATTCGAATTGCTTTCCCTCCTTCTTCGTCAATAATCGAAAGTTTTCTTACGATTGATTCGTTTCCTGGATGACGAAGGCGAACATGTTGAAGAAATCTACGGTTGATTTCATAGATCAATTCTAAATGTCTTGGAAGAAGACTTTTAAATAGATTTAGATCCCATTTTTCTAGTGCTTCAGGTAGAAGAGTGTGATTGGTATAGGAGACGGACTTTGAAGTTATTTCCCATGCTGTTCCCCAGTCGAAGTGGTGAAGATCTATGAGAAGCCTCATTAGCTCAGCAACAGCTATAGCTGGATGAGTGTCATTGAGTTGAACGGTCCAATGGTTTGCAAAATCTTCTATTGGGATGCCTCTTTTTTCAAGGCTTCTGAGCATGTCCTGAAGTGAGCAGCTAACGAAGAAATGTTGCTGTTTAAGTCTTAGTCTTCGTCCCTCATCGGTTCCATCATTTGGATAAAGCACTTTTGAAAGAGTTTCAGATCCAACTTTTTCTTCTACAGCGCCGTAGTAATCACCAATATTAAAGGCATAGAAATCAAAGCTTTCTGTCGCATCTGCTCTCCATAGTCTTAATCGATTACAGCTATTTACTCGATATCCAAGCATTGGAACATCATGTGGAACTCCAATTGCATGTTCGGCAGGGATCCAGCGTGAGCGATAGTTCCCTTTTTCGTCTCTGTAACTCTCTGTATGCCCTCCAAATCCAACAAAACATGTTTCATCTGGTTGAGGGAGTTCCCATGGCCAACCACCTTTAAGCCATTTATCTGTTACCTCAACTTGCCAACCGTCACGGATTATTTGGTTGAAGATACCGAATTCATATCTAATTCCATAGCCAATGGCAGGAACTTGGAGTGTAGCTAGTGATTCCATATAGCAGGCAGCCAGTCGACCCAGTCCGCCGTTACCCAGTCCAGGTTCTTCTTCTACTTCTAAAATGTGATTAAGGGATTCAATCCCAAAACGACGAAGTGCTTCTTCTGCTTCTTGTTGAATACCTAGATTTAAAAGGTTGTTATTAAGCTGCGGACCAATAAGGAATTCAGCTGAGAGATAAGAGACTGTTTTTTGTGGTCTAGCTCGTATTGCTTCAAGGCTTGCGAGATATCTTGTCATGAGTCGATCTCGTACTGCATAGCTCAATGCCATATACAGGTCATGAAGACTTGCAGTTGGAGCTAGTTTGCCAAGGGTAAAAAATAAATGCTCCGTCATTCCATCGAAGACAGCATCAGCATTGATTCCTGCTCTTTCAGGATCGTCATAACAACCTGGGGTTGGCAGACGAAGATCTAGTGGTTGAGAACTGCTCATGAAAATTTTGGAGAGTTTGCTTGGCGCCTTTAGCTTTTTGCTTAAAAGATTTTGTTTGACTCCACTTTGATCAGACCTTGTTTCTCAAGAGCTAATAGGGATTCAGTTGACGCATCCTTTGCAAGGACTAGTTTTTTACTTGCATAACGAGAAACGAATCAAGTATTTCGATAGACGCTAGCCAGCCCTGAAAGATTCGAGAGCCCTTAATTTCAGATCAACACCTTAGGGATCTTGATACCAAAAAATTCCTTTCGCCATTATTGAGCCACTCGGTCAACTATGTTTTCTCAATAAGTCTTTAAAACATCGTTCTAATGGTTTTGCCTTCGATGCTTTCAGTGCTGAGCACCCATGAC
Organism: Prochlorococcus sp. AG-363-M17; assembly: GCA_003278365.1. Lineage (GTDB taxonomy): Bacteria > Cyanobacteriota > Cyanobacteriia > PCC-6307 > Cyanobiaceae > AG-363-P08. Next base: position 18,626 of record QCFS01000010.1, read on the forward strand.
GTTGAGGTGGCTGAAACACTCATAGGAGTGATTAATTTCTTGCTCATTTTTGTCGCCGCAAGGACTTTCGCGGAGATTTTGGTCAGATTGAGTTTGCCCACCATTGTTGGGGAATTATTAGCAGGTGTAGTTATAGGTGCATCTGGCTTTCATCTGTTGATGCCTCCTTCAACGAGTGCAAATTTAAACGAAGGCTTCGTAAATATGATCAGTTACGTCGCTTCGGTTCCTCCCGCAGCTGTACCAGATCTTTATTTTGAAGCATTTCCTTCTTTGCAAGCAGTGGCAACGCTTGGCTTATATGCACTTCTCTTTCTTACAGGTTTAGAAAGTGAGCTAGAAGAGTTGGTTGCGGTTGGTGCTCAGGCGTTCACAGTTGCGATGGCGGGTGTGATTTTGCCTTTTGCTTTTGGAACATTAGGTCTGATGTTTCTTTTTCAGGTGGCTTTGATTCCAGCAGTGTTTGCAGGGGCGTCTATGACGGCTACAAGTATTGGTATTACAGCCAGTGTTTTTGGCGAACTTGGTTACCTTAAAACTCGTGAAGGACAGATTGTTATTGGTGCTGCTGTTTTAGATGACATTTTGGGAATTGTGATTCTTGCTGTAGTGGTGGCTTTAGCAACAGGCGGTTCATTAGAAATAGCTCCGATCCTCAAACTTGTTCTAGCTGCTACAGCCTTTGTAGTAGGAGCAATTGTGCTGAGTAGAACTGCAGCTCCAGCATTTGATTGGCTCTTAGAAAGATTGAAGGCTCCTGGAGCAGTTGTCGTTGCTTCCTTTGTGATATTGGTTTTAAGTTGCTTTGTTGCTACAGCGATTGGCTTGGAAGCTGCTTTGGGGGCTTTTGCGGCTGGCTTGATTCTTAGTAGTTCAAAAAACAACCATGCAATTCAGCAGTCGGTGCTTCCACTTGTCTCTCTTTTTGCAACGATTTTCTTTGTTTTAGTTGGCGCGGGAATGGACCTTTCTGTGATCAACCCTCTTGATCCTGCTAGTCGCGGTGCACTAGTCGTAGCTGGATTTATGTTGATAGTTGCAATTGTCGGCAAAATCGCAGCAGGTTGGTCGTTTTTGATTGATAAACCTACGGATCGATTAGTTGTCGGATTGGGGATGATGCCAAGAGGTGAGGTTGGACTCATCTTCCTTGGACTTGGGACTAGTGCAGGGTTGCTTACACCTTCATTAGAGGCAGCAGTTCTCTTGATGGTTATAGGTACAACTTTTCTTGCGCCAGTTTTATTGAGGATCGTGCTTAAAGATAAAACTCCTGGAGGCGGAAACGCTATTTCAGATGATGTGGCAGCAAACCCTGTAGGACTTATTTAGGAGTTATTTAGAGCTCTCTAGCTATGGATATTGTTCTTGATTTGACTAGCTAAGCAGTTAATGGGTTAAATATTTGGACTGTCCAGATTGAATTGGGTAATTTTTTATTCCTTTTTCAGTTGATTTAAGTTTTTGATGTCTGTTTTAGTTGCCACTCCAAATGCTCCTTGGAGCTATTTAGGTCATGAGGTCTATTCAGTAAGTAGTAGTCCATTGAGTTCTTTGGAAGATGCCTTGGAATCACAGTTGCCTGCTGTTCTTCTTGTGCATGGTTTTGGAGCCTCTACAGACCATTGGCGGCATAACATCCCAGTTCTTTCTCAGTCGCATGAGGTTCATGCAATTGATTTGCTTGGTTTTGGGAGAAGTGCAAAGCCATCAACCTTGAATTATGGAGGTGATCTATGGAAAGAACAGGTCGTTGCTTACGTAAAGGAGAGAATTGGCAGGAGAACTGTGATTGTTGGAAACTCTCTTGGCGGTTATGCGGCTCTTGCTGCGGGCGCAGACTTGAAATCAGAATCAGCAGGAGTTGTCTTACTTAATGCTGCTGGATATTTCAGCGATGAAAAGCTTTCTTCAGCTCCCAAAGATTTAGGCGGAAGGATTCGCAGGGGGATTGGAGTAGGTCTTTCTAGGGACCTTATGGTGAAGTGGTTTGTTTATCCGTTGATCCAAAGATTAATTTTTGAGAATCTTCGAAGACCTGATGTTATTAGGAAAACTCTTAAACAGGTTTATATCGACTCAACCAATGTAGATGATGCACTTGTAGAGTCTATTCGTAGGCCTTCTTTAGATCCAGGTGCCTTTCAAGTATTTGCCAAAGTATTTCAGGCGAGAGGACCACAGGGAAAGCCAATAGATGAATTATTTCAGAATCTTCAATCACCTCTTTTATTGCTTTGGGGAGATAGTGACCCTTGGTTGAGGAATGCAAGAGCTAAACAAGATAAATTTCGATTGTTTGCCCAACAAGCTTCATTGCAATTTAAAGAGGTTGTTTTAAATGCAGGACACTGTCCTCATGATGAGGTCCCAGAACTTGTAAATAAAGAAATGCTAATTTGGTTGCAGTCAAATTAACTTTTTTGCATCTATATCTTGCTTAATATTTATTTTTACTCTTCATTAATCTGAAGCCTTATAGTTTTCGACTATCTGATCAACTTGCTACACCAGGAAGACGACCTATTGAAAGTTGTTGATTAGGATCAAACTGTTTTTTGACTGATTGAATAATACTTTTAGCTGGTGAATCACTCCAGGATTCCATATAATTTTCTTTTGATGCAGGCTGTATTAAAACTGTCATTTCTCCACCTATAGAGTTAATTAATTTGCGTAGTTTTTTTACTTCTTCTAGGGAAGTATTGCAGGATGATTTCTCTTGCCAGCCTTCCCCAAGGCCTATTCCAGCTGCAATATGCCATTCCCAACCATTTAACGCTTTTAGGAAGCTACTGCTTATTAGTTCATGTCCCTTTGATGGTGGTATGGAAATACGAATTAACCAAGGAAGATCCTTTGAAGTCACTTTAGGGAATTGATTTTTGGGAAGTGGTCCATCCCAATCATTTGTGTTTGTATGAAGTTTATAGTTTTTGGCAAGTTCTTTGATGCCTTTTAGTTGATCTTTAATTGCTTTAAGTGACACACTTGATAAGCCAATTTTTAAATGCCATGTCTTTTGAGAACCTCCAACCCAGTCAATATATTCTGGTGTAAAGCTTGAATTAATAAGGTCTTGTCGAAAGGATTCTATTGCCAGCAGAGAGCCATTTATTTCTATTTGAGAATTAGCAGGTTTGATTGGCTGTGTTCTGAGTGTTAGCTCTTTAATAAGTGCAAGACTTCCCCAACTTCCACAGAGCAGTCTCATTAAGTCATAACCAGCAACGTTTTTGACAACCTTTCCGCCAGCATGGGCTTCTATACCATCAGTTCTCATTATGCCAATGCCAATGATTTGATCACGCACTCCTAAATGACGATGTCGCAAACTTCCAGAAAATCCTCGAGAAATTAAACCACCAATCGTACCTGTACTTTCTTGGTTGGACTTTGGTGAACTCCCCCAAGGCCAATCAATAGCAAGCCATTGATTTTTTTCTCTCAGAGTGGCTTGAAGCTCTCCGACTGAGATTCCTGCTTCAACAGTGACGATTAGATCCTCTGGTGAAAATTTAATTACATTTCTTAGAGCTCTTGTACTTATCGCTATGGAACTCTCGTGTAGCCTTGGTCCCCAATGAACTCTTGTACACAATCCACATGGATGCCAGGGTCTGGAGTCTTCATATAACTCTGCCAGAAGTTCAGAAAAGTCTTTTGATGATTTAGGGGCCAGTGGAATGGCATAGTTTTTTGATTGAGGCTTCACGGCACGATGTTGTTATGAAGATTGTTGTATTTGATGATGATCCGACAGGTTCTCAGACGGTTCATAGTTGCCCTTTGCTTCTTTCGTGGGATGTAGATGTGTTGCGCAGAGGTTTGCGTCACCAGTCGCCATTGCTTTTTGTATTAGCAAACACTCGCTCATTAGTTCCTGATGAAGCTGCAAATCGTATTACTGAGATATGTAATGCTTTGAATCAGGCAATTGCTGCAGAGGATTTATCTTTTGAAAACATAATTCTTGTTAGTCGTGGAGATTCCACGTTGCGCGGGCATGGGGTTTTAGAGCCAGAAGTAATTAATAACTCACTTGGACCTTTTGATGCAACCCTACATGTTCCAGCCTTTTTAGAGGGTGGACGAACAACAGTGGATGGCATGCATTTACTAAATGGAACCCCTGTTCACAAGACTTCTTTTGCTAAAGATCATTTATTTACTTTTAGTACTAGCTATTTGCCAGATTGGCTTCATGAAAAGAGTAGAGGTGCTATTGATCCATTATCTGTCCAAAGAATTACTTTATCTCAATTAGATCAAGCGGCTTTGAGTCCCAATGGCATGATTGATTTAGAAAGATCCTTAAAAGCTCTTGTTGGAAACCAGCCGGTTGTAGTAGATGCTGTTAAGAGGGAACAGTTGGATGTATTGGCTATAGCGGTTAGAAATTTGTCCAGCTCAAAGCGTTTTTTATTTCGTTCGGCTGCAAGTTTATTAAATTCTTTAGCTGACCTGTCTCCTAAGTCTCTTGATGCAAAACAAATTAGAGGCTTTTGTCGAAAGGATGAAATGGGACAATATCTACCAGGAATGATTTTAGTCGGCTCTCATGTAGAACTTGCTGATATTCAGTTACGAAGATTATTAGAAGTTGATAAATGTAAAGGAATCGAATTGCCTGTTGCAAAGTTAGCAAGTTTATTTAATGAAGGTTTTAAAGATCTTCACCTACCTACTTTAGAGAAACAATGGGTTGCTCAATTAGAAGAATTGTTAGAACAAGGAAAGACTCCTGTTTTATATACTACTCGAGGCGAGATTTTGTTTTCATCAGTTAGATCCAGGTTACTATTTGGTTATTATTTGGCTAATTTGATGGCTAGACTGACCAAAAATATTGCACCAAAACTTGGCTATCTTATAAGTAAAGGCGGAATTACTACGCATATACTTTTGCAAAAAGGACTAGGACTAGAAAAAGTGAATTTGGCGGGGCAGATCTTACCAGGACTCTCCCTTATAATAGCTGGAGCAAGAAACAATAATAGTCCTTTGCCAATAGTTACTTTTCCTGGCAATCTAGGTGGAAAGAATACATTATTACAAGCTTGGGAAATTTTAAATATTTGCTGATTTAGCGAGTAATTGCATAGGGTGCATTACTTTTAAATTGCTTTCTAAATGTCGACGAATTTGAAGAGTACAGCCTATATTTGCACTTGCTATTATCTCTGCATTAGTTTCTTCTAAATCTTTAACTTTTATTGCTCCAAGTTCATTTGCGATGTCTGGTTGTAGCAGGTTATAGATACCAGCACTGCCACAACAAACACCTGCTTCCTTGCATTCAACAAGTAGAAGTTCGGGAATTCTTTCTAAAAGTTTACGTGGTTCTTGGGAAATTTGTTGACCGTGGATCATATGACATGCATCATGATAAGTAACTGTAATTGGTAGTTTTAGCTTGTTATTTTTGGAGGCTGTAATAGTTAGTGGTTTTAGACGTTCGAGGAAGCTTTCACTGAACCCTTCTTTAAATAAGAATTCATGAACATCAAAAACAGGTGATGAGAAGTTGTGTCTTTTATCTAGAAGATTTTTATAGGCTTTCATAGTATGACCACACCCGGAAGCTGCTATCAGGATTGCATCTAACTCTTCTTTGTTACCGTCACTTAATCCTTCAATCGTATCGTTAAAACTTTGCACGAGTTGTTTAGCAAGGACTATGGTGGAATCCATTTCTCCTTGATGATGTGTGACAGCTCCACAGCACCCTTGGTTCTTTGGGATAACAACTTCAAATCCATTGGCTTGTAGAACTGACAATGTTGCTTTGTTTACTTCAGGATCAAAACAACGTTGAACACAACCAAGAACTAGTCCGACTCTTCCGCGTTTTTTTTCAAAAGCTTTATTTATAACCTTAAAGTTGTCTTGGAAGTTTTCTTCTGCTAGTTGTGGAAGTAATGCTTCCATGGCTTGTAACTCTTTTCCGAGAATTCCAGTTAGACCAATTTTCCGCATTATTTTTTGAACATGGCTTCCAGAATAGGTTCGTAGTGTAGTAAGAATTGCTCTAAGCCGGTTTGGATATGGTAAGAAAGATAAAAGAACATTTCTTAGAATTTTCTGACATGAATTACGCAGATTTCCTTGATTTAACTGAGGTCGAACTGCTTCTATCAATTGGTCATATTTAACACCTGATGGACAGGCCGATACGCATGCGTAACACCCTAGACATGTGTCAAAATGATGAGCAATAGTGGGATCCATTGTCAATTCATTATTATCAATAGCTTTTAAAATATGTATTCTTCCGCGAGGTGAATCCATCTCGGTACCAAGGACCCGGTAGCTTGCACATGTTGGAAGACAGAATCCACAATGTACACAAGGATCTGTGTTGTCTATAGGGACCAAATTTTGTTGGGGTGTTAAGGATTTTTGAGTAGGATCCATGCTTCAGTTTTACTTCTAAAAAAACATTGTGCATTTTTGCTTACAATTCAACCTTATATCTAGATAGATTCTTCTTGATTACTTTGATTAAATAAATTTACTAAAATCTTTCAATTACCGCTTTTGCAAAACCACTGCAGCTTAACGGATCGACTGGTGGTTCCATGAGTCGAGCTAAGTCGTAGGTAACTTGCTTATGTTCAATTGATTCACTAATACCTTTAGTTATTAGATCTGCGGCTTCTTGCCAACCTAGGAATTCAAGCATCATTACCCCACTTAGAATTACAGACCCTGGATTAATGCGATCAAGACCAGCATGTTTTGGAGCAGTTCCATGTGTAGCCTCAAAAATAGCTGCTTTATCGCCAATATTTGCCCCTGGAGCCATTCCAAGACCTCCAACTATTGCAGCTGCCGCGTCTGAGATGTAATCACCATTTAAGTTAAGGGTGGCAAGAATAGAGTATTCCTGAGGTCTAGTTTGAATTTGTTGAAAGATACTGTCAGCAATACGGTCATCAACCAAAACCATTTCTCGCCATTTATTTTTTCCATGACTATTGCCGATTGTTTTTATTACATTCATTACCTCTAAACATATTGACTCTTTCTTTTCTGGGGTCAGTGAATCAAATCCTGGTTCTATCATTCTTGCATTCTCTTCGTACTCTAAATTTGGATTTTTATCAGCATTTTCAAGAATCCAACTTTCTCTTTCTGTAACACAAACCTCACGGAATTCACTATTTACCAATTCATAACCCCAGTCTCGGAAGGCACCCTCAGTAAATTTCATGATATTTCCTTTATGGACAAGTGTGACATGCCTTTTGTCTCCTTCAAGTTTTAAAGCATGTTGAATAGCTTTACGAATATGTCTTTGACTACCTTTTTTACTAACTGGTTTAATTCCTATTCCAGAATTTTCTGGAATTTTTCGTTGACCTAACTTTCCATTGGCAGGTATCACTTTTGTGTTTAAGTGATGTCTTAGTTGCTCACCTATTTTGTCTGAGTTTTCCCATTCAATTCCCATATATATATCTTCTGTGTTTTCTCTGTACACAATTACATCAAGGTCTTCAGGCCTTTTGTGAGGGCTTGGAGTTCCTTTGTAATACCTGCATGGACGTACGCAAGAATAAAGATCAAAGGTTTGCCTTAGAGCTACATTTAATGAGCGAATCCCTCCTCCTACAGGTGTTGTTAAAGGCCCTTTAATTGCTATTCCATAGGTTTCTATTGCTTTTAGAGTATCTGCTGGAAGATATTCGTATGTTCCATATAGTTCGCATGCCTCGTCCCCTGCATAAATTTTGAACCATTCTATTAACCGTTTTACTCCATAGGCTTTTTTTATTGCGGCATCAATGACCATTTGGGTTGCTGGCCAAATATCCACACCTGTTCCATCACCTCTGATAAATGGGATAATTGGATTGTCAGGAACTAAAGGTTGTCCATTTACAAAGCTAATAGCTTCGCCCTTTGATGGAGCTGTGATTTTCTCGAATTGAGTCATAACAGTTCTGCTTAACTAATCTAATCTTCAGATGAGCCTATGACTTGGTGGGGCAATTTAACTCCAGAATTTAGTTAAAGCTTTAATTAGACAAGATTTCCTTGGTTTTTAAAGTGCTGCATTTCTTTCAAGCTGATGATTAAGACCTCTTTGGATCACTCAGGTATCACCGCTCAGGTTTGGGTGGTAGCAGCTTGTTTTAACGAAGCTGTAGTGATAACCCAATTTATTGAAAGAGTTATTGCAGTACCTGAAGTATCTCGATTAGTGCTGGTAGATGATGGGTCTAGTGACTCCACAGTTTCTGAGATTCTTTCTTGGCAAGAACATAATTCAGTGGGTGAAGATCGAGTTGAGGTTGTTTTGATTGAGTTGACACGTAATTTTGGCAAAGAGGCAGCAATGCTTGCAGGAATGGACTATGCAAAAGGTAAGTGTGATGTAGTTGTTTTGATTGATTCTGATCTGCAACATCCACCTGAGTTGATTTCTGGAATGGTTTCTTCCTGGAGAGATGGTGCTGAGATCGTATCTGCTGTAAGGGATAGTCGCGATCAAGAGTCGCTATTGAAAGTGGCGACTGCCTCATGGTTTTACAAGGTTTTTAATAACGTTGTTGACTCCATACAGCTCCAAGAAGGCGCTGGTGATTACCGATTGCTCAGCGCCCCGGTAGTGGAAGCATTAACCACAATGAGGGAATCTGGACGTTTTTCTAAAGGTTTGGTTCCGTGGACTGGTTATAAAAGTGTTGATATCAGCTATAGAAGAGTAACTAGACTTGGCGGTATTAGTTCTTGGAGTCCTTATAAATTATGGAGCTATGCACTTGATGGGATATTTTCTTTTTCAGTTTTGCCTCTGAGGATTTGGAGTTTTCTGGGCTTAACAGTCTCCATAATTAGTCTATTCTATGCAATTTTGATAATTTTTAGGACGTTAATTAATGGCATTGATGTCCCAGGATATGCCTCATTAATTGTTGCCATTTTATTCTTAGGAGGGGTCCAGCTGATTGGTATTGGTGTGCTTGGTGATTATATTGGAAGAATTTATGTTGATGCGAAAGCAAGACCTCATTATTTTGTAAGGTCTATTCATCAGGATAGATGATCTTAGTGTTTTTTGATTTGAATCTTCTTAAGGCATCTAATTCGATTTTTCGCCATTTTGAAGAAAAAAATCTTTTTGATAAAGGAAATCTTGATAATCTAAAAATCTCTTCTCTTATTATTTGGTCTGACGGATGGCTTAAAATTAGAGACTGAGTTTCTCCTGGCTTAATCTTAAGAATTTGTAGCTCTTTAAAACCAAGTCTTAAGGGCTCTTCGCTCATATTTCCAGTAAATAATATCCCAGAAAACCCCGCATTTGTGCGAATCTTCGCCTTTGAAATTTTTGGCTTGGCGATTATTGTAAGCCATTGAAGTATAAACCATTTTATCAACCCACCATTGAAAAAGATTTTTCGCCAGTAATGCCAACTCAAACCGGTTGGGAGCGGCTCATAAGTGGTACGAATCCAAGTGATTTCTTTTGCTTCGGATAACTTTATTAGAATGTCTAAAACTATTGGTATTAAATGGATATGCTGATGACCATCTATACAGATTTGATTAATTGATGTAAGAAATTTAAATTGATTAATTTGGGAATTAATTTCTTGGTATAAAGCATCTTCATAGCGTTTCCGAATTCCTAAAACCCTGGGAATAAATGATAATATCAGTAATTTTGTAAAGCTTACTTTAAGACTTCCTTGACCATTCGTTAAACCTTTCGTATCTGAATTAGATGCTAATGCTGGCCCTTCTGTGAGGCAAAGGTGTAATACAAGCTCTATTGACTTATTCTCTTTCCATAGTTGAATAGCTTCGTTTACTGCAGTTCCATTGACCAATAAGCTTGCACTCGCTATTTTCCCTTCTTTTGCAAGGGATATGATTGCATTATTGGTTGAAGATGTGAGGCCTAGGTCATCTGCATGAAGAATTGGTGGGTATTTTAATAAATGGTTTCTTCTTAAGCTAAATTTTGCAGCAAAGTTCCATATTAATGCATTTACTAATGTTGGAGTGAGTATGAAAATTAATGCACTAAAACCAAGCATTTTGATGGAGGAAAATAACAAGGGTAATAGTGATGCAAGTATGATATTTGTTGAAAATTGTAAGATTAACCATCGACGTGCAAACCTTTTCCCATTAGTTTCTCTTCGAAATGTGTAAATTGCATGACCTAGGTAACTAATTAATGATGCAACTAGGAATCCACTGAGATTGCTTATCCAAAGTGGAAAAGATTTGCTAAGTATTAATAAAACCAAAGCATGCACAACTGCAGCCATTCCACCTATCAAGCAGTACCGAAAAACTTTTTTGCTTTTTTTAAGAATGCTCATTCCTCCAGACTAGATATTTTTTGAATAATCGCCCGTTTGCAAGTTTGTACTGATGCTAAAGATGAAAGATACTTCAGGTAATTTTCAGAATACCTCAAATGGAATTAGCATATATAAAGATTGAATTGCGAAGGTTAAGGAGTGCATTTGTGAACGCATCAGAGCATGATCAGAACTTTGTGTTTGCGCAAGCATTGGCATCATCCGCAAGTCTTGTAAGAAGTTATTTTCCTGCAGCTTCCGTTAATCTGACGCCATGGCGAGATGACCCAGAGACTCGGAGGTGGACAGAGGATGAGACACTTGATATGTCATTTCATTTCCCTGGCTGGTCCCCTCGATTGCAGTGCCGAAGCTTGCTTTTGCAATTGAGACTAAGCGGAGATGATCATGGATCGATGAAGCCTTATCTTTTGGGTGTTCTAATTCGTGGGATGACTTATGAAGGAGAACGCTGGCGATTAGCTACTGTTGGTGATTGGAGCCCCACTGGTAACTATTTACCTGATCCTTCTCAATGGGCACTTTTGAAGGAGATATGCAAAGAACTTTTTTCTCTATTCCCGCCTTAGCATGAAATCTTTTAAATCTTCTCAATTACAGTGTCCTATCAATGGTTTGGTTTCTAATTTCACCATGATGCCCTTCTGCGAGCAAATTAAATGGCTCTAGAACTTGCTGCGGAGTTAAGAGAAGGTACTAAAACGGCTCATACCATGGCCGAAAATACTGGCTTTGTGAGTTGTTTCTTGAAAGGAGTGGTTGATAAAAAGAGTTATCGAATGCTTTTGGCAGACCTTTATTTTGTCTATTCCGCGATGGAAGAGGAAATCAAGCGGTTATCTGAGCAGGGCAATGTAATTATTCGTTCGGTGAATTTCCCTGAATTAGATCGAGTTCAGGCTCTGGAAGAAGATTTGTTATTTTTCTTTGGTACAAATTGGTTAGAAGAAGTAAGGCCATCTCCTTCTGCCGAGGTTTATGTACAGCGTATTCGTTATTTGGCTAGTCAATCACCAGAACTCCTATTGGGGCATCACTACACGCGTTATATGGGTGACTTGTCTGGTGGACAGATTCTGAAAAATATTGCAAAAAAAGCGATGAATCTTCATGAAAATAATGGCTTAAGTTTTTATAATTTTCCTCTGATTGATGATGAAAAATTATTTAAATCTAAATATAGCAAAACTCTTAATTCCCTTGCCCTTAGTCAAGAAGATGCAGATCGAATAGTGGCAGAAGCAAATGATGCTTTTGGCTATAACATGAATATCTTTAAAGAACTAGAAGGGAATTTGATTGCTGTAATTGGTAAATTACTTTTTGGAATGCTTACTAATAGCAAGCGTCAAGGAAGCACTGAATCTAATGCTCACTAGCCGAACAATAATTTAATGATGTCAAAGAAATTTTTAGATAATAATTTAGATTCGATTCTCTTTAAATATCTTGAGAATTATTGCTTGTGAGAATTTATGTTTGATACTTTACTTGAGGAGTTGCATGAAAGTATTCATATCCGAGGTGGCAGGTCTATGTTACTTCCTAAGGATATTTCTTCATTTCGATCTCAGAAAAGTAAAAGCTTGATTAGGAATTGGCTATGGTCAGTCCCTGGCTTCCGTCGTTGGAGAGTGACACGGCTTGATGCAGGAGAGAGATTACAAGTTCTGAATTCGGTAGCTTATCCTGAGTACATTTACGATCATCCAATTATGGGAATAGATCTTTTGTGGTTTGGTAAAACAGGAAAGTTAGTTGCAGTGCTTGATTTCCAGCCTTTAGTTCAGGAAAAAGCATATTTAGATAGACATTTTAAGGATCTTAAATCTTTAAATGTACAATTTCCTTCGTTAGTAAACCATGGACCAATGCGTTCATTTGATCCGCATCAATATTTCTCTCCTTGGCTATTACTCTGTCGCGGAGGTTTTGAGCTAGCAAATAATACTTTGCCTCATGCTTTTACATCTTTCCTCGAGTGCTATTGGAAATTACACCTGGAATCTTTAGGTAAAAAGTCTAAACTTTCATCTTCCATGGTTGAAGATTTGCAAGCTAATTATGATATTTATTCTGCTGAAAGAGACCCTGCTCACGGACTTTTTTATAGTTATTTTGGCAAGACTTGGACAGATAAATTTGTAAGTGAATTTCTGTTCCCTTGTAGCATTAAGAATACATCTTTAGAGCCTGACAGATCTTATCAAGAGGAGTAAATATTTTGCGAAAAATAAGTTTAGATCCTTTAAGTATTTCTGATTGGAGATGGGAACCTTTCCTTTCTCATGCTATTAATTCTTTTTCTAATCTTGATCTTTACCCATGTTCAATTGGTTTAAAATTCCTAGAGAAACAAGGTATAACTGGACCGAAGTCCAGTCCCTATAATGTTCAGACAAAGACTTGGGCAGCTAAGACTGAGAAATTATCTAAAGTAAGAGCTGCTTGTGTAAAGGCAGGAGAAAAAACAGCGGTTTTTAACTTGGTTGCAATTCCTTCTGAGAAATTTGACATTCCTTTTTTTGGAGCTGACTTTGTGACGTTACCTTCTGGTCACCTGATAGCCTTAGATTTGCAACCAATACTCAAAAATGACTTGATTCATATGGAAAAATATCTAGATAAAATCATGCCATCATTTAATAGCTTTAATCATTATTTTCCTGATGGTGGCAAGGTTCCTGAAAAGGCAACAAAATATTTCTCGCCTGCATTTATATGGACACGACTTCCCTTAGGTCAAGATTCTGAGGATATAATCAATGGTCCTCTAATGTCTGCCTTTTCGGAATATTTAAATGTCTATCTTGATTTAGTATGTAATGCACAAAGGGTTTCAACATTAAGGTCGGTTGAATTATTCTCAGGTAAACAAGATTATATGAACTACAGGGCTGAGAATGATCCTGCGCGAGGCATGCTTACGAGATTTCATGGAGCAGCATGGACTGAGGAGTATATAAAAGAAGTTCTATTTAGTATTTGATATAGTTCTTTTAGAAATTTATCTATTAATTGAAATTTCTTCTCTATACTAGGCTTTCAAGCCACTTGAAAATCATCACTTTTCTTTATGACTATAAAAGTTTTATTCGTTTGCTTGGGTAATATTTGTAGGTCTCCAGCTGCAGAAGGTGTTTTCCTTTCTCTTCTTAAGAGTAAGGGCCTTGAAGGTCAATTTTTTGTTGATTCCGCTGGGACTGGTGGATGGCATATAGGGAGTACTCCAGACAAGAGAATGCAGCAAGCCGCTAATAGAAGGGGAATCAAACTTCCTAGCTTGGCACGTCAAATCACTGAGAAGGATTTAGATGATTTCGACCTTATTCTGACTATGGACGACGAGAATTATGATTCTGTTCAAACACTTGCCAAAAGATCTAAATTAAAGGTTAGTGCAAATATTAGAAAGATGCTTAGTTATTCTAGGTTTTCGGATCTAGCCGAAGTCCCTGACCCATATTATGGAGGTGATCAAGGTTTTGAAGATGTTTTAGACCTTTTAGAAGATTCTTGTGAAGGGTTATTAGCATCCCTTGATGTCACAAACTAGGCCAAACTTCTTGAGGCACTTTTGCTTGAAAAACTTCAATTATAGAGTCTTCAACTTCTTTTATAGTCATACCATCTGTCACTATTTCTATTGCATCCTCCGCTTTAACTAATGGTGATATTTCTCTTGTCCTGTCTAATCGATCTCTCTCTTCTATTTGCATTCTAATTGTATCTAAGGATTCACCACCAAAACCTCTAGCCTCTATGTCTTGTGCTCTTCTTTTTGCACGCTCCTCAACGCTTGCTGTTAAAAAAACTTTTAATTCAGCCTTAGGGAATACAATGCTGCCTATGTCTCGACCTTCAGCAATTAATCCACCATTTTCTCCCATTTGTTTTTGCTGGTTAGTTAATGCTTCCCTAACGCAATGGTATGAGGAAATTGTGGAAACTATTTTTGAAATATCCTGAGTCCGTATTGCATTTGTTACATCAGAACCATTAACCATTACTTTTTGATCCCCTGATGGAGTGATGCTCAGCTCCAGCCTAAGTTCTTTAATAGCTTTTTTAATTTCTGATTCATTATGCGGGTCAATATTGTTTTGTTGAATCATCCATGTAACCCCTCTATACATTGCTCCAGTATCTAGATAAATCAGACCAAGTCTTTTGGCAACATTTTTTGTTACGGTACTTTTCCCGGCTCCAGCTGGACCATCAATTGCAACGATTGGCTTCCGAGTCATTAGAAAAATGTGATCAATTAGGCGTGTCTTACCAGACCTTACAGCTGTAGCCAGCAGGCATAGCTTATTGCCTAGTTTGGTTGGTTCAAGTGTGTATGGATCAATTGCTTCTAAATATTCAACCTCTAATCCTTTGGCTTGTAATTCATACCTTAGTTGAGGAAGATCAATATTTTTTTTGATCTTATATAAGACTCCTGTTTGTTTGAGTAGTTTTGGGACTTCTTGATAATCCTTCCTCTGGTTTGGACTTAGGTATGTATTCCTCGAGCTCCAAGCTATATCATCATGATCTCGTTGAGTAGGGACAGCCTGGATTCGAACTGGAATTGCTAAGTCAGTTAAAAGTTGCCTCAAGATGACTAATTGTTGCCAGTCTTTCTCACCAAGTACTAATACTTCAGGGCGAACTAGGCTCAGTAACCTTGCAACGACGGTAACTACTCCATCAAAATGTCCTGGACGATTAATCCCACAAAGACGGTTTTGCAAGTTGGGTGGAGCAAGAATCTTAAAATTTTTAGCATTACCACCGGGGAAAATATCTTCAACTGAAGGTGCCCAAATTGCATTTGCCCCTGATATTTTTGCCAGTTCACAATCTTTGTTTAGGCTGCGAGGATATTTGTCAAAATCTTCTGACGGTCCAAATTGCAGTGGGTTTACAAAAACACTTGTTAACACTTTTAAAGGATTCTGCAATTCCAGTCTTCTTGCAGCCTTGATAAGTGCGCAATGTCCCTCATGAAGAGCACCCATGGTGGGTACAAAGTGGACATCACATTGTTGTGCTTTTCGCCAACAACGTAACTCATCATTTGTGCGTAGGACGGAAAAACTCAGTGGATTGCCTCAATGTTTGTTGGGTTCAACTTAACTTTTCATAGGCTTGCATAATAATCATTTTGATCGACTTCTATCGTTGAAAAGTTTGTTCTCTTATGGTGCTAATTCTTGGCGATTATTAAGTGATCTGAAAAATAACTCTTAAAAATATTCTATAAAAAGCTTTTCTTCAAAGCATTCTAGCGACTTTGCTTTTTTGTCGACTTACCCAATTTTTGTGCTTAATCGCCTACGTAGGAGGATGATGTGAACAAGAATGAGAAGCTATGGATTACAAGACTTCAGGCGTAGATGTTCAGGCAGGTAGAGCCTTCATTGATCGCATTAAGACAAATGTACAGGCTACTTACCGAAAGGAGGTTATTGGTGGGCTAGGCGGTTTTGGTGGTCTGATCAGGCTTCCAGAGGGGTTTAAGAAACCAGTGCTGGTCTCAGGTACAGATGGGGTTGGGACCAAGCTTGAATTGGCTCAGAAATACAAAGCTCATCATGGGGTTGGAATAGACCTAGTAGCAATGTGTGTGAATGACGTAATAACAACTGGCGCTGAACCCCTCTTCTTTTTGGATTATTTGGCAACTGGAACCTTGAGTCCAGAGGATATGGGAGAAGTTGTTAATGGAATAGCAGATGGATGTCGTTTAAGCGGATGTGCCCTTGTTGGAGGAGAGACTGCAGAGATGCCAGGTTTCTACCCTTCAGGACGCTATGACTTAGCAGGTTTTTGTGTGGGTGTGATTGAAGAAACAGATTTGATTGATGGGAGCAAGATTAGGGAAGGTGATCAAATTATTGGTATTGAAAGCAGTGGATTGCATAGCAATGGATTCAGCCTTGTAAGAAAGGTTTTGGAGATGGCTAATGCAAATGAGAAAACTAGGTTTGGAGAAACGGAATTGTTGCTTATTCGGACTCTCTTAGAACCTACTCATTTGTATTGGCGCATACTCAAGCCTCTATTAAAGGCTGATATATCGATTAAGGGTATGGCACATATCACTGGAGGAGGGCTGCCTGAAAATCTTCCTCGATGCATGCCAGATGGCCTACGACCATTTGTTGATAAAACCACTTGGCCTAAACCAGAGATTTTTCAATGGCTTCAAAAGACTGGTCAAATCCCAGAGGTTGATCTTTGGAACACCTTTAATCTTGGAATTGGTTTTTGCTTGATTGTTGATGCTTCAGATGTTCATGAAGTGCTTAAGAGTTGCTCTGATCAAGGATTTTCCTCGTGGCCAATAGGCTTCGTAGAAGCAGTGCAAGGACCTGATCACCAATTGATCAGAGGGCTATATAATTAAAATAAATTCTTAGCAACATCTTTATTGATTATTGCTTCGGAGTCCTACGAGTAGATGATCTCAGACCCATTTAGCTCATTTCTACAAGTAAAATCTGTTGATACATTCCGGCCCATTGGATCGGTATCAGCGTAGTTACATCTTTTTATTTCGATGCCTTTTGAGAGTTCTCAACGCATAACGCGGCGACGTAGTTCTGCTGGACCAGTGCCTCCAAGACGTCCTTTACCTGGAAGCTATGACGCCAATACTGTCAATCGCCAAGGTTCAAGACCGACTTTTTTGACCCTTAGGGATCATGGAAAAGTCTATGTGGCTGATATGCCAAATCTTTCTGATGGTCAATTGGCTCATATTGGGAAAGAAGCTGAAGAGGTTTTGGAAAGTCTTGAGAGACGTCTGACTGATCTTGAGCGTGAAGTAGGTAATGGCATGGGTGATAACGACACTCTTATTAAGGCTTCAACCAAACGTGATGTAACCAGACGATTTATAAGGGCTATTCAAGATGAGCAGGAACATAGACGTAATAATCCAGCCTTAAGAACTGCAGCTTCAGAATCTCTTCCACGAACGTTTTTGGAGGTTGCACGACATAGGCTTCCAGGAGCAACATTCGATTCTCTCTTGCGAGAGGCATTAGCTGCTTGCTCCCCAGAAGAGGAGGAGGATCAGAAACCTATTCAGCAATCCAATGATGTAAAGGAAAAGGAGCAAAAGAAGGTAATTTCAATAAACCCTAAAAGTGCTTCTAGTCTTCCAGTAGTAGTTAGTCCAGATCCGAACTTGTCTAAAACCGACAGTGTGTAAAAAAAAATTGATTGATACAATCAAAAATTAATTGCTTCATGTGGAGGCAACACTCCTATTGGTGCAAAATATTAGTCAATTAGTAATCTAGCTATGCAGAGTTCACATCCGCCCAAGAATAAAAATACAACAAATCCTACAACCCCAGAAATCTTTTCAAAGGGAAGCGATATCGACCAATCAATTGTTTTATGCCCTCATTGTTTACGTACTAATACTAATGAGAAGAGATGCTTGGGATATTGTGTAGCTGATAGTGAGTACTAGGGATTTTGTATCTACACATGCTATTAATCATATATTTTAATTTTATAAATAATATATACTATAAGTGATTCAATAAAAGAAATAAATTATCTCTGAGGTCTGCAACATGCAAAAATAGGTCGTTCAGGAAGTTTCGTACCTGAAGCATTATGCTCGAAGCCTATCTGATAACATCCTTTTCTAATCTTTTGCAAAAGAGGGGTTTTCCCTCTAATTAAATTATTATTTTCAACGCTTTTGGTGCCATATTTTATTTGACAAATTCTTGTTTGAGCAAAACAGTTTAATGGCAAAACTACCCATATTAATAAGACTGATGCCCACCCTCTATGTTCTATCTTTTTGAAAACCATTTGAGATCTCTAATAGTGCATGTGAGTTGTGGGTGTTTCTACATGTTCGTAGGACTCTGCCCTTATGTAAACCAGTATTTGCCAAATGAAGCTAGTAAAGGATCTCCATCTGCAATGATGCCTAAAGTTGACGGCCTTATTTTAACTATAGTAAAAACTATAGTTAAAATAACAGTTAAAACTAGAGTTTTAGATTATGATCTTTCTAGGTTTTCTAAGCTACAACTTGAATTATAAGAGAGTTGTTGTCTTTTTGATGAGTATTTGATATAATAGTTTTAACAATAAAGTCTCTACAAGGAAGTTGATACAACGCCCTGGCAAATCTTCTAGCTTTTTATCTGAGCGGGAGCCATTTATGCGTTCCAGGCGCGCTCAAGTTGTTGGCTACATAAACAGCACTCACGTTGATTCAGGAGGTGTCGCTGAATTTGACTTACTAAAAGCCCATGGCTGCAAAAATATTTTTCATGATGTGCTTCAAAAAAATAATACTCAACGAAATAGACCTCAATTATTGAGAGCGATTGATTCCCTAAACCCAGGAGATGTATTAATTATTTGCCAATTAAGAGCTCTTTCTGATAGTCCATCAGGTGTTGCCATTCACCTCAAAAAAATTCACCTTAAGGGCGTTAATATTAAATCATTAGATGGTATTTTAGATACTAGCTTATTCGGAAAAGATTCTAAAGTAATGTTTAATTTTGTATTAGAAATGCTTGCTTCGTGCGCTCAACCGAGCAAAGAAAATTTAGTAATATGCAACCCTCACACTAAACTTCCAATTAGAAACCTAGGAGGTCGCCCTAAAACTAGCAAAGTTAAATCTCAATTTGTCTTAAGGCTTAGAAGTGAAGGTTTCTCATATCGGCAGATTAGTGATCAGACTGGGTTATCAGTATCAACTATTCGAAGAATAATTCTAGAAGATAATGATATATAAATCCCTTAATATTTATTCTATAACTTAAATTGTTTTGCTAAGCCACCAGTGTACTCATAAAGTGTCTTCTGCTTGTTTTCTTTCTTTATTTCAATGCCATATGGATTAGTAAATATTGCAATTAATATAGATATAAATCGAACTGGATTAAATAAGCTTTTTTCCTTATTTATAAGGCAATTATTTTCACTATCTCTAAGCTCATTCTTTAATCGAATAACAATTGATTTCTCTAGTATAAAAGAATTACTTAATAGGTCTAAGGTTTCTTCTCTGACATCTTTCTTCAATACTATTAGAAGTTTCTTTAGAGCGTAGATTACATCTTTATCACCTTTTGAAAGCTCCCTTATTATGCTTTGGTAAAGTATCTCCCATTTATATGGTTCTTCTACGAACAGCTTCAGGCTATCAGTGAAGGGAGTCTCTAAATCTACTAATACAATCCTTATCTTATTATCTCTCTCTTTTTGTTCTGATTTCCAGAAATTTGCAAGCGGTGAGCTTTCTTTTATTGAATTATTGATCTCTTGTATTTCCCTAGATCTTCTCATCTACCATTAGAATTTTTAAGGATTATATATAAGATTTATAAAATTATTCCCCTAGTAACATATAGAAATGAATAGGAGTTTTACTTTCCTGTTTTGAGTTATTAATTCATTGATCTTGAATATGCCTTGCAAACCTGAGCATAGGAATAATTACTCATCCCACGCCTCTCCCTTGATCCGCTTGCTTCATTTAAGAGGTTTTGCCTAAGAACAGGTTCTTTTACTCCTGACGTATGGCCGAAGTGAAATTAGCTTGTAGGAAAAGCTTGACTATGGAGATAGATCATGGATGAGTCTTTTGCACGAGAAGTTACGATCCGATCCTTGTTGAAGTCCAAGGGTTATTCCTTTGATGCTCAAAATCAGTATTGGGTAAGAGAGTGGACTACTAACTCCGGTCAGGAAAAGGTTTTAGAGCTTGCATTAAAGACGGAAGATGGCGAATGGAATAAATTGATGATGACTCCAGCTGGGTATATCTTCTATGCAGAGGCAATTGGGGAGGCAATCACTTAAAGACACTTCTACCTGGTTGATTTTTTTTGCTGAGCACTAGTTCAGAATTGACACATATCAGTGTTCATGAAATTACCAATTATTATGATTATCTGCATATCGCCCGCTCTTAATAAAATGTTGATTTACTGATTCTAATAAAGCATTACTCTCTTTGAAATAACTATCTGCTAGCTGATTTAATTATATATTTATAGTGGCACATCTTTACTAACTTATGTCAGGTTTTCGGTGATCCCCGCTTTTTTTTCTCCATCTTTTGGAAATCGTTTGCGATAGCGTATCCCTAATCAAATCTAAATCCATGGGCTCTAAAGCTTCAAAAACTAACAAGTGCGGCAAGAAAAAAGGATTAATGCTTGCGTATGGGTTGATTCAGTTAGGGACAAGAGTGATCTCGGCTTTAGCTTTAACAGCCATTGCCTGTGGTTTTTATTCTTTGAAACAGGAAGCAAAAGTTTTCACAGATTGCGTTGAAGAGGCAACAGAAATCGGTAAAACCACTCTTGAAGGTGTTCGCTTTTGCAATGGAGGTAATTAGAGCCCTTTTACCTAATGACGCCTGTTGGATGGCGAGTTAGACCTGTAATAGGAGTCAGAGCACTCAGGGTCTGAAAATAAGTGCTTGACTCAAAGGGCGGGATCGAAATACCCCGCCCTTCTTATTGGAAATTTGTTGGTTGAATTTTCTTGATTCTCTTTTTGTTTTATTCCATCCCTGTCTTAATAGGGGGAATTCTTGGGATAATGGAAAAAGTAATTTTTCATAGCGGTTTACCTAACATTCACTTATCGCACTGAATGAGGAAGAGAGACCTAATAATTGAAATCCTGCAGCTGATGTGCAGGAAAAAGAAAAAGGCGGCACCCAGATTCGAACTGGGGATAAAGGATTTGCAATCCTCTGCCTTACCACTTGGCCATGCCGCCATAGAGGAGGATGAACTCCATGCAGCGGATCGTATCAGTCAAGGGATCAAAGCACTATTAGTTGTCTCGAATGGCCATGGAGAAGATTTGATATCACTTCGCATTTTGGAATCCCTGCATCAGCTTCATCCAGAGTTGCCATTAGAAGTTTTACCTTTGGTGGGTGACGGCAAAACCTTTGCAAAAGCTATTTCTTCAGGCTGGTTAAGGAAGATAGGCCCTACCGCGACTATGCCTAGTGGAGGTTTCAGTAATCAGAGTTTGAAAGGGCTTTGGGCTGATTTATTGGCTGGATTAATTTTTTTGTTTTTTAGGCAATGGAGCTCTATTCGACTTGCTTCTCAAGAAGGTAGGTCGATTTTGGCAGTAGGTGATCTTTTGCCGCTTTTCATGGCTTGGGGCAGCGGATCGTTCTTCGGCTTTATTGGAACACCTAAAAGTGATTACACCTGGCGCAGTTTTGCTAATCAAGCTTTTAGCGATTATTACCATCGCCTTAAAGGTAGTGAATGGGATCCATGGGAATGGATGTTAATGAGCTCTTCTCGTTGCAAAATGGTTGCTGTTAGAGACACTTTGACTGCTCGAGGACTTAAGAGGCATGGAGTGCTTGCGAATGCTCCAGGCAATCCAATGATGGATGGCTTACGAAAGGAAACTTGTCCTCCTTCATTGAATGGTTATCGTCGAATTCTTTTGCTCTGTGGCAGTCGTACTCCAGAAGCTTTAAATAATTTCGTGAGACTGTTGAATTGTTTAGAAGAATTAGAGACTAATGAACCTATTGCTGTATTAGTAGCACTTGGTTCTTCTCCATCTCCCAATCGGCTTACTGAAACTCTTATCAATAAACATTACTTAGCTATCTCCTCTCCATTTTATGACTTGAAGATGCATTCTTGTTGGCAAAAGAATTCACAGTCAGTTTTGTTAGGCCCTGGTCAATTTTTCAGTTGGGCAGGTTTAGCGGAAGTCGGACTTACTACTGCTGGAACTGCTACTGAACAATTAGTGGGATTAGGTATTCCAGCTATTTCTTATCCAGGACAAGGACCTCAATTTAAAAAAGGATTTGCTCTTCGTCAGAGTAGAATGTTGGATGGTTCAGTAAGGCCTTTTTTTGATCCTATGACTATTGCGGATCAATTGAAATTACTTTTAGAAGATAGTCAACTCCGTCAATCATTGGGATCAAGAGGTGTAAATCGTATGGGGCGCCCAGGAGCCAGTCACCGATTAGCAGAGCTTGTATCGAGGTTGCTTTTGCGATAGTTATCTTTTTTAAGTATCTTGAGCTTTATCAAAACTTGATGTTTAGCAAACCAAATCATTCTTACTTATGGCTTCTATTCAGGACCATGCATATTTAAAAATATGTGCAAACATTGCCAGTCTTTTAAGTGTTAGTCTTGCATCTGCTCGAAGAAAAGTTGAGCTCATTGCCGCTAAGGAGGGAGTGACTAGTTCTCAGGGAAGAAAAGAGATTGCAGAACGTCTACTTTTGGAAGCTCGTGCTAGTTCTGAAAAGGAAGGTGATACAGCAGCTGAAAACTTAGATAATTTGTTAGAAGCTCTTGCTGAAGATGAGAATTTTATGGTTGAGGATTGAAGTTTTTTTAATGTTCAAAAATTTGAGAAAATCTCATTTGATCAAGTGAGGACATCACAGGTATGCATTTGAAGCAACTCTGAGCCAGTTCCCATCGATCTTCTCGTTTAAGCATTGCTTCTAAACGATTTTTAGCAGCAATTAGGAATCTTGTATCGTTTGCTGCATATGCAAGCTGGGATTCAGTTAGTTCTTCCACTTTGCCCCAGTCGCTACTTTGTGCATGTTTATCAAGTTCTATCCCTACTAGCTCTAAAACAACCTCTTTAAGCCCATGTCTAGGGCTATATGTTCGTGCAAGTTTGCTGGCAACTTTTGTACAAAAAACCGGACTGACTTGAATGCCTAAAGCGGTTGAAAGAGCAGCTATATCAAATCGAGCAAAATGAAAAACTTTTTCAATGGAGGTTGTTTCCATAAGCTTTTGCAATTTTGGTGCACTTTTTTGATGTTTTTTAATACGCACACACGCGACGTTGTCATTAGGGTCGCATATTTGTACAAGACATAGACGATCTCTGCCATGAATTAGGCCCATCGCCTCAGTGTCAATAGCTAGTGTTGATGCTTGAAGAAATCGGTTTTCCCAGGCTGTATCAAGATCTTCATCAAAAACGACAAAATCTGCAGGACTGGGAGAGAAATGTGTCATGACTCACCTTAAATCTTTTTTCTTATAGATATAGTTACTACTTTGAAATAAATAGGAAATCAGTCAATAATTAGACTGATAAAAAAAACCAAGTTGAAATCTTTGGTATTTATCCTTGCCTAAGGACTTCAGTATGGTATGGATCTTGAAACCTTAGGTAAGAATTTTGATATTTGTAGAATTGTCTCAAGTACAAATAATATAATTAGTTTGGTTGATCATTAGTTTTGTATCTCTATACTTTAATATGATTTCGGAGTTCAACCCTATTCTATTACCTTTTACAGACGGAAATGCCTAAAGTTCTTTCCTCTACTCTTCTTCTGACTGTTCTCTTAGCAATAGGTCTGTTCTTTTTTCTGCGAGCTGCAAGTAAAGATCGTACAACTGTTGTGGATATTTTTTCACCAAGACCTCCCATTGAAGTTTTAGATGGAATAACTTTGTGGTTGGAAGAGAGGGGATGGATGCGAGATGGAGGTGACTTAGATAAGAGATTGTTGTCTTTTCGAGGTTCAGTTTCTTCGAGTAGGGCTTTGGCAGTTTTGTTATCTTTTTATGCCACTATTGGAGCAGCTTGTATAGGTTTAGTTTTTGTCCAGCTGTATCCCATGATGGGCTGGTGGCCATTATTGTTGGCTTGTTTAGGCCCAATAGCAGGCTTTTTTTATCAGAAAAAAGCAAATAGAACTGAGATTGTGGAATTACGTTTAGTAAGTCCTGCTGAAAGCAATAAGAGTGCTTTAAGGGTTCGTGCACATAGAGATGAATTAATTGCTATGGAATTAGAGCTTGCTAAGAGTCTCGATCTTGCAAGTGATGGCGCACTTTTATCATCTCCTGTTTGATTACTTTTAAAAATTTATCATCAATGAGATTGACTAATGTGTTGAGACTTTTTTTATTTTTACCTTTGCTATTTGTAGTTTCTAGGACTATTGCTCAAGAATTAACTAATGAAAACTCTGATTCCTTAATTGGTCCACATGTGCAATTACGCAGTACTTGGAAAGGTAACATTAAGGCCTCAAAGACTTTGTCAATCCTTCTTTTGGCCGGTCATGCTGACTCGCAGGGCATTAGTGGCTCTGGTACTGCGGGAGAGGCAGTGGGTTTATTGGGTGCAGAACCAATGGATCCCTTAATAACGGATGAGTTGTATTGGAACCTTAAGGTATGTAAGGAGGTAGCTAGATTGGGTAAGATTAATGGACTGAATATTACTTTTTATGATCCTGGAGTACGAAAAATTATTGATGAAAAAGATCCAAAAACAAATTGGACAAATGGCTTTTACCATGCAATGAATGGTGGTTACTCCCTTGAAATACATTTTGATGCTTATGGTGAATATGGATATGGCCCTGGATTAATTCCAGCACTAACTCTTAATTTGAATACGATAGATGAAAGTCTTGCAAGGAACTTTGGTCGATATCCTATTCTTTTTCGAGGTGGCCTTGGTTCTCCTAGGAGACAAATTAGAATCTTAGAAATTGGTAAGCTAGAAGGAAAATTAGAGCAAAAACTTAGAGACAAAAGAACTAGTGATTCAACAATTAACTTAATTTCCTTGCGAATAGTAAATTCTATTCTAGAAGGAGTAGGTAGTGAAACTATCTCTAATTGATTGCCTGATGCTTTTCACATATTTTTTCAAGATTGCTATCATTTAACCAGTCTTGAGGCTTAGTAAAAAGGTCTGTTAAAAGTTCTTCTCTAGATCCTTTTGGAGCTTGGTAACCATATTCCCATCGGGCAAGGGGAGGAAGCGACATTAGGATTGACTCCGTTCGACCATTTGTTTGAAGTCCAAAAATAGTTCCTCTATCCCAAACGAGATTGAACTCTACATATCTTCCTCTTCTATACAATTGAAAATGACGTTCATTATCACTATATTTTGAATCTTTTCTCTTTTTCACAATTGGTTCATAGGAAGGAAGGAATGCTTTCCCACATGCTTTGGCTAGGCTAAATAATTCCTCCCAGCTTAGTTTTTTTTCTCCTATTTCTTTTGAGATTTTCTCTGCATTACCACCTGTATTCTGACCTTTATATAATTTACCCGAACCATCCTGATAGTCATAGAAAATTCCTCCTATACCTCTAGATTCTTTTCGATGCTTTAAATAGAAATATTCATCACACCAAGGTTTAAAGACTTTGTGAAAATCAGAATTGATTGAATCACATGCTTCCTTATGGGTTTGATGGAAATGTTGAGCATCTTGTAAGTATGGATAGAAAGGTGTTAGATCTGCTCCTCCTCCAAACCACCAAACTGGACCTGCTTCAAAATAACGATAATTCAAATGAACTGTTGGAATATATGGATTTCTTGGATGAAGAACCATGGATGTGCCAGTAGCAAACCAAGGGTGCCCTTTTGCTTCAGGTCTTTGATTCAATATTGATGGAGGCAATTCTGCGCCATGTACTTCTGAAAAGTTCACCCCTCCTTGTTCTAAAACAGTTCCCTCTTGCAGTACTCTTGAGCGCCCTCCGCCTCCTTCTGGGCGATCCCAAGACTCTTCTTGGAACTTACCAGCCCCATCAATAGTTTCTAGGCCTGAGCAGATCTCATCTTGAAGACCTAATAGGAGTTTGCGGGCTTTTTCACGCGAGTCCTTTGGAGGTAATTGCAATTGATGAGGTACCAGCGTTGACGACGTTCTAACAATAGAGCTTAAAGATACTCAAAATGCCTTTAGAGAAAGAGAAGAAATATCTTTAAGAAAATTTTTTTAAAAAAGTTTTGATCATTTGCTATTTAGTTGGATCCTTCCATTGCAGCATTATTATCAAATACTTATATATATCAATAAGTAATGAGTTTTGCTGATCAAGTCCATCAAACTCTTGAGCAGGTCAAGGATTCAGGTAGTGGACGCTCATTAATTGAGCTTGGTTGGATTGATCAGATTCGGATTGTTCCTCCTAGGGCTATTTTACGTTTGAATATTCCAAAATTTGCCATTAGCCAAAGAGATCGAATTGCTCAAGAGATTAGAGATTTACTTCATCAATTCGATGAGATAACTGATATCCAGATGGAGCTTGCAGACAACCAAGCAGCACAACCTATTGGTCAAGCAGGGCATGGGGAAGCACCTTCACTTCAATCTATAAAAGGCGTCAACAAAATTATTGCTGTTAGTAGTGGCAAGGGAGGAGTAGGGAAAAGTACGGTTGCAGTTAATTTGGCTTGTGCTTTGGGTAAGCAGGGATTAAATGTTGGCCTTTTAGATGCTGATATTTATGGGCCTAATACACCCACAATGCTTGGTGTAGGAAATCAAACTCCTCAGGTTTCTGGCACAGGGTCTGAACAGACTATTGCTCCAATAAAAATTGCTGGAATTTCTATGGTTTCAATGGGGCTTTTGATAGAAGAGAATCAGCCTGTTATCTGGCGGGGACCAATGCTAAATGGGATTATTCGGCAGTTTCTTTATCAAGTTAGTTGGGGTGAATTGGATGTCTTAATTGTTGACCTTCCACCTGGAACTGGGGATGCACAATTGTCATTGGCCCAGTCTGTTCCAATGGCAGGGGTGGTTATTGTTACTACACCGCAGAAAGTTTCTCTGCAGGATTCACGAAGAGGACTTGCAATGTTTGTCCAGATGGGGGTCCCCATTCTTGGAATTGTGGAAAACATGAGTAAGTTCGTCCCTCCGGATCATCCGGAAAAAGCATATGAACTTTTTGGGTCGGGAGGAGGAGCCCAATTATCTAATGAAAATAATGTTCCACTTTTAGCTCAAATTCCTCTTGAAATGCCTGTTCAAGAAGGAGGAAATGCAGGAAATCCAATAGTTATAAGTCAACCCAATTCAATTAGTGCAGATGCTTTTCTTAGGTTGGCAAAACTTGTTATTGAACAGTCGGCACAGAAGTCATAAAGCATGGCGAGTTTGTTTTCTAGAAGGTCTAAGGCAAATGCTTTCCGGCCAGTTGCGAAAGGTAGTCAAAAAATTAACCCTAATTTGGTTTTATGGTTAGTCCCTTTTTTCCTGGTCTTTCTTTCTGGCTTATTGATTGCGAGCACTCAGCGTAATTCCAGTTTGGCTGATTGGTATCAACATTGGATTACTGCAGGGATTGGAATGTTATTTGCTTTGGGATTAGCTAAATTATCTGTTGAGCGTTTGAAGCCTTTATTATTACCTATCTATTTGATAACAGTTCTAAGCCTTTTTGCAGTCAGATGGATAGGTGTTTCTGCGTTAGGTTCGCAACGCTGGTTAAATATTGGGGGGCTAAATTTTCAACCTTCAGAATTAGCTAAGCTTTCCGCTATCCTTTTATTAGCGGCTGTATTAGAACGTTATCCTATTCGAAGACCTATTGATTTATTAAGGCCATTAGGTGTAATTGCTTTGCCTTGGGCACTTGTTTTCTTTCAACCTGATTTAGGAACTTCACTAGTATTTGGGGCGTTGTTAATAACAATGCTTTATTGGTCTGGAATGCCTCTTGAATGGGTAACACTTATTTTTTCTGGATTAATTACAGCTAGCTTGTCAGGATTAGCACCTGGCCTACTTATCATTTGGATACCATTCATAGGTTTTGTTGCATATCGCTCATTACCTTTGCGATGGAGATCTGCTTTGTTCACGCTTATTTTCCAAGTAATGATAGCGTTGTCCACACCTTGGATTTGGATGAATGGATTGAAGGCCTACCAAAGAGATAGGTTGGTTCTTTTTTTAGATCCATCTAAGGATCCCCTAGGAGGTGGTTATCATTTACTTCAAAGTACGGTTGGGATTGGTTCAGGAGGCTTATTTGGTGCAGGGTTATTACAGGGCCAATTAACGAAGTTGAGATTTATTCCTGAACAACATACTGATTTTATTTTTAGCGCTGTTGGAGAAGAAACTGGCTTTGTGGGCTCATTATTAGTTGTTTTCGCCTTTGCAATATTTATTTTTCAACTTTTAAAAGTTGCTAGAAAAGCTCGCACTGATTTTGAGTCTTTAGTAGTTGTTGGTATAGGGACAATGTTGATGTTTCAAGTTGTAGTAAATATCTTTATGACTATTGGGCTTGGTCCTGTGACTGGTATTCCGCTCCCATTTATGAGTTATGGAAGATCAGCTTTGATGGTCAACTTTGTAGCGCTTGGGCTATGCATCTCAGTCGCTCGCCGAGCTTCATATGTTCCTGAAAAATTGTGACTTATAAATATAGCCTTAAAGGTATTCAACAGCGAATGGCCCAAGATCTTTTGCCTGGTAAGGGTAATGAGGTAACTGTTAGACGCCTATGGTGGGCTGCTTTAGAGACTCTTCAAGATGATATTTTGCTGCCTATGAATCTTTCTCAAGGTTTGTGGATAGCGGCCCCTCTTCCAGCACTATATGAACCGCGACTACTTAATCGACTTCAAGGCTGGGTATGGGCACCTGAAGAATTAAACAGTTTATATACACCTCAAAGTAGTTTTTTGCTTCCTAGTCGAACTAGAGCTTATGCACAAAAAGCAATTGTTCCTGGAAATGAACATTTTAGGCGAATACCTTTGAGAAAAAAGGATGGTAGAGATCCATTACTAATAATCATTACTCCGGAGATTCAGGTTGCTCTTGGGTTACATGGAAACGATGGATCACGTCAATTAGTTATGCGAAGTGATCCCGAGACTATTGCTGATCTGTTGATGATTTTGGATGCAAGAATCAAGGATGAAGTTAATGTTGAGGCGATTGAGCTAGGAAAGGCGTTAGAGGGTTTAGGACAAATAGAAAGTAACCAAGGCATTGAAAAGCTTTTTTGGCCCCGATTAGCAGAACGACTTGCGGTAATGGCGCCCAGTGTGCATTTGCAGGCAATGCCAGACAAAGAGATCAAATCGGATTCCACTACAAATTTAACTTCTGAACTTTCGCTTCTTGAGGCCTTGACTCATGAAGTTAGAACTCCACTGGCGACAATACGCACATTGATTCGCTCTTTATTAAGACGTGATGATCTATCTGATCTTGTAGAGAGCCGTTTAAAACATATTGATAACGAGTGCACAGAACAGATTGATCGATTTGGGTTGATTTTTAATGCTGCGGAGTTGCAGCGCCAGCCTAAAGAAACTTCAAGGCTTGCAAAAACAGATTTAGGCGCAATGTTGAAATTAATGTATCCAGTGATTTGTTCTCAGCTTGAGAGAAGGGGTGTACAACTCCTTATGGATATAGCTTCCGATCTGCCAGAGGTTCTCAGTGATCCAGAACGCCTTGAGTTGATGTTAGGAGGACTTGTAGACCGAACTGGCAGGGGATTGCCATCAGGGGGAAGCTTGACTCTTAAGCTTCGACCTGCAGGTAATCGATTAAAACTTCAAATTTTGAGTGAAATTCCAAACTCTCAATTACAAGGGATTGAGAGTCAGGAGCAAAATGCCGAGCTTGGACCCGTGCTTAGTTGGAACCCTAATACTGGAAGTTTGCAATTAACTAAGGCTGCTACGCAAAGGCTCTTGGCTAGCCTGGGAGGGCGTTTAGCGGATAGACGTGATAGTGGATTAACTGTCTTTTTCCCAGTAGCAGAAGTAAATTAATAACTTATGGAATATCTCATATTGTTGACGGGTGTGAAGGTTGTCCTTAATAAGTGTCATCTGAGACAAAACTCAGTGCTACTTTCAACATGTACTTGCTAGCCGAATTTCGAGAACAGCAATGGCAGAGGCACTCAAAGGAAATCTTCCCAAGTGCATCGGAAGTACCGGTGGACTTTTAAATTCAGCTGAGACTGAGGAGAAGTATGCAATCACTTGGTCTAGTTCTAAAGAGCAGGCTTTCGAATTGCCTACTGGTGGTGCAGCACTCATGAATGAGGGTGACAACCTCATGTATTTTGCCCGCAAGGAACAATGTCTTGCTCTCGGTACTCAATTCCGAACTTTTAAGCCAAGGATTGAAGACTACAAGATTTATAGAGTTTTTCCTGGGGGTGATACAGAGTTTCTCCATCCGAAAGATGGAGTCTTCCCTGAGAAGGTCAATGAGGGCCGTCCTATTGTGAATCACAATCCACGTCGGATAGGTGAGAACCCTAATCCTGCAAGTATTAAATTCAGTGGTCGCAACACATACGACGCCTGATATTTTTCGCTGACATAAAATTCCGATTGGGATTCATCACTTCACGGCAAAGGCTGGGAAGATGTTTTAATGGTCAGTTCTGATAAGGCTTTTTTTGAGGCCGCCAAAATCGGTTTCAATTTCATTCCTTTGGCTCATAGTTGGCCAGCGGATTTAGAAACACCTCTTTCGACTTGGCTGAAAGTAGGTCACGGAAATCCCCCAGGTGTTTTGTTGGAATCTGTTGAAGGGGGTGAAATACTCGGTAGATGGAGTGTGGTTGCTAATAATCCCTTGTGGACTGCCACAGCAAGAGGAAACCGCCTTGAACGAAAGTGGCGCAATGGCAAAACGGACGAGTATTTAGGGAATCCATTTGAGGGCCTTCGTCTTTGGTTATCTGCTTATAGGACGGTTCCTTTGCCTGGGCTTCCACCAATAGGACAGCTTTATGGAATGTGGGGCTATGAATTGATCCGTTGGGTAGAACCTACTGTTCCAGTGCATGAATGTGCCAGTGAAGATCCTCCTGATGGCATTTGGATGTTAATGGATAGCATCTTGATAGTTGATCAAGTTAAAAGACAGATCACTGCTTTGGCCTATGGAGATTTAACCGCTGTCCAAACTCCTCAAATTGCACATGAGAAAGCTTTAAAAAGATTGCAGGAGTTAGAGAGTCTTATGTC
>QCFS01000011.1 GCA_003278365.1 Prochlorococcus sp. AG-363-M17
TGATCCCATTAGCTCTATTCGATCTACACGAATTACTGGCTTAGTTCTTTCTTCTCCAGTTTTTCTGTCGCTCCAACGATCCAATTTGAAGCTTCCTATGACTCCAAGCATTGACCCTTTCTTGACGTAGTCGGCTACAACTTGTGCTTGTTTGCCCCAGATCTCTAGGTTGAACCAGTCTGGCTCGTCATCTCGACTTCTTCGGTTTACAGCAATAGTTAGGTTTGCTACGACACTGCCTGACTCAAAATATCGAACATCTGGGTCCCTGCCTGCTCTTCCAACAAGTGTGACGGAATTAACGCTCATTGATTCAATGGAAAAAATCTTGGTTTCTCTAATAATGATTGAAGTTTGAATTAAATGGTTTTTGAGGAGTTCCTTTTTTAAAGGTTCCTGAAATACTAGCTTTGAGTAACTACTCCTATGATTCGCCCATTAAACAACTATTTTCCAGTGTTCACTAATTATTTTAAGCGTTTCAAGCTCTCCAAGGATATCGGGATTGACCTTGGGACGGCGAACACTTTGATTTATGTCTCGGGCAAAGGGATAGTTTTGCAAGAACCTTCTGTGGTAGCAATAGATCTAGAAGATGGCTCGCCTATGGCGGTTGGTGATGATGCAAAGTTGATGCTTGGAAGGACACCTGGAAATATTCGTGCAGTTCGTCCTTTGAGAGATGGAGTGATAGCGGATTTCGATGCTGCTGAACAGATGCTCAAGAGCTTTATTCAGAAGTGCAATGAAGGTCGGGGGATAGTCGCACCTCGATTAGTTGTTGGTATTCCTAGTGGAGTAACAGGTGTTGAGCGACGAGCTGTTCGTGAAGCTGGAATGGCAGGAGCTCGAGAAGTGCATTTAATAGATGAGCCAGTTGCGGCTGCTATTGGAGCCAAATTGCCAGTAACCGAGCCAATTGGAACAATGATTGTTGATATTGGTGGTGGTACTACTGAGGTTGCAGTAATGAGTCTTGGTGGCACAGTTTTAAGTGAGTCAGTGAGGGTTGCTGGCGATGAAATCAATGATGCTATCGGTATCCATTTAAAGAAAGTCCATAATCTTGTAGTTGGAGAACGAACGGCTGAAGAGATAAAGATACGTATTGGTTCAGCTTTTCCAGATAGTCAATTTGATTCACAATCTATGGATGTCAGAGGTCTTCATCTACTTTCAGGTCTTCCTCGTTCAGTGAATCTGCAAGCAGGAGAGTTACGTGAAGCAATGGCTGAACCGCTTAATAAGATTGTCGATGCAGTAAAGCGCACACTTGAAAGGACCCCACCTGAATTGGCTGCTGACATTGTTGACCGAGGCATCATGCTTGCTGGAGGAGGAGCATTGGTACGAGGAATCAGTGATTTAGTAAGTCATGAGACTGGCATTTTTACTCATGTAGCTGAAGACCCCCTGTTATGTGTTGTTAATGGATGTGGTCAGGTCTTGGAGGATTTCAAGCGACTTAGAAGAAGTATGGAATTGGAAGAATTTAAATGTATCCTGGAGTAAATCTGGGGTCAAAAAAACTAATGACTCTCCTACAATAATACTCATTCATGGCTTTGGTGCCTGTAAAGAACACTGGAGACACAATCAAATTTATTTAAGTGCTTTAACTAATTGTATTGCAATCGACCTTATTGGTTTTGGCGGAAGTAGCCAACCACGAGCAACCTTAAAGAATGAAGACAGACAATCTGGGGACTTCGTATATTGCTTTGATGCCTGGGGTGATCAAATTGTTGACTTCTGCAAAGAAGTCATAGAAGGTCAAGTAATATTAATTGGAAATTCAATCGGCGGAGTTATCGCATTAACTGCCGCGAAGAAACTTAAATCTCAATGTATAGGATTAATTCTAATTGACTGTGCGCAACGCACTATGGATGACAAAAGATTACATGAACAGTCTTATCTTATGCGCTTGACGAGACCATTTCTTAAATCAATAACTAGGCAGAGATGGCTAAGTAAAGCTCTTTTTAGGAATGCTGCAAACCCTACTGTTATAAAAAACATACTTTCCAAAGCATATCCAAGTGGAAAGAATATTGATGATGAGCTTATTAGAATTCTTCATTCTCCTAGTCAAAGGTCTGGAGCTGACGAAGCTTTTCGAGGCTTTATAAACCTTTTTAATGATCACCTCGCTCCAGAACTTATGGTTGGTCTTGAAACACCTGTAGACCTAATTTGGGGAGCAAATGACCCATGGGAGCCTTTGCAATTGGCAGAAGAATGGTCTTCATCCTTTGAATGCATTCGTTCCTTAAGTGTCATTAAAGGGGCTGGACACTGCCCTCATGACGAGATGCCTGAAGAAGTAAATCCAGTAATTCAAGAAATTTTTCAGCAAGCCACATAAGTTTCTATTGCGTCACTGCGCTTCCTAAGGCCTTTCAATCCATCACGTTCCAAGTTACGTACACGATCTCTACTCATCCCTAAAACTCTGCCAATTCCAGTAAGTGTCATTGGATCATCACCAGTAAGTCCATATCGCATACTTAACACACGTTCTTGCAAATCTGGCAATTCTTGAAGCAAAGTATTCAAATCATCTTTCATACAGTCCATTTCCACTTTATCTGACAAAAGGTTGTCATCCCCAGCAAGAATATCAAGAAGAGCAGTGTCATCTCCATCTCCTACTTTCAATTCCAAGCTAATTGGCTGACTAACTCGACACATCAAGTCTTTAACTTCATCTTCTGGCAATTCAATATATTTAGCTAATTCGGCGACAGTTGGTGTCCTGGAAAGTTCTTGACTTAAGTCTCTTTGACCTTTTTTTAACTTGTTTAGAATCTCTGTAATATGAATAGGAAGACGAATAGTCCTACTCTTTTCTGCTATAGCTCGTGTTATTCCTTGACGTATCCACCAATATGCATAAGTTGAAAACTTATAGCCACGTGCTGGGTCGAACTTTTCAACACCTCTAACCAACCCAATTGTTCCTTCTTGAATCAAATCTAAAAGTTCCATATTTCTCTGAGTATATTTCTTCGCAACACTTACAACCAATCTAAGATTTGCGGCCACCATTCGCTCCTTAGCACGCTGACCCATTTTGAGCTTTTTCTTCAATTGCAAAGTGGAAATATCCAGAGCTTTAGCCAAAACATTGTTATCAGGCTTTTCTCCTATTTGCATTTCTAAATCTGCCTCAACTTGCTCTAAGTGCATCAACTCCTGTACTTGACGTCCCAAAGTAATCTCTTGTTCATGAGTTAATAAAGGCACTCTGCCAATATCCCTGAGATATGAACTGACTAGATCAAGCTCGCCTCCTAAACGAGCTGAACTCTTTACAAGCTTTAAGGGAACCGAAGAATCAGTAACAGAAAGCACGATGAAATATTGCGATATGTAAAGCTTAGCATTACGAAGTGTAAAGGGGGTGAAAAGCAGAGATTTAGCTAGCAAGAGCTATCAGGTAGGGGCGTTTACGTATTGAAGAAGCCAGGCTGCTGTTCGCAGGTAAATCAGGACTCCTGCAACATCAGTTGCAGTAGTAATAAAAGGCGCAGACATCAAAGCAGGGTCTAGCCCCATGCGATCAAAAAGCAAAGGCAAAGCTGCACCTGCAGTAGCAGCAAGAGTTGTTATTGCCATAAGGCTTATACCAACTGCAGCTCCAACTAAAGGGCCTTCACCTCTCCACCATGCAAAAGGAACTACAACAACAAGCATCAATAAGCCCAAAAGAGCCCCAGCAATTGCTTCACGCAATACTGCTCTCATAGGACCAAGAGCCTGAATTCGCTGAGTACTCAAACCACGAATTACCACAGTTGAACTTTGAGCTCCTACATTTCCGCCAGTACCAATTAACAAAGGAATAAAAGCTGCTAATAAAACAACCTGTTTTAGAACCAGATCATTCATTGCTATGACCTGTGTTGTAAAACCATTAGCAAAAACTAAGACTGCCAACCAAACCACTCTTCTTCTAGCAACTATGAACAAATTGCTCTGGAAATAATCATCTTCATCACCTGCCTGAACTGCACCAGCAGCATATAAATCTCTAGTTGCTTCTTGTTCAATAACATCAATCACATCATCTACAGTCACAATCCCTACTAGTCGTTGTTCTCTATCAACTACTGGGACCGCAAGAAAGTCATATCTTTGAATTGCCCTTGCAACCTCTTCTTGATCGGTATCAGTCCTTACATTGACAACATCTCGAGTCATCACATCACCTATCAAATCTTCGGGATCAGCTGTCACTAAATCCCTCAAAGAAAGTATTCCTGTTAAATGTCTCTCGCGATCAGTAACATAAAGACTATAAATAGTTTCAGTATCAGGAGCCATTCTTCGCACAATTGTCAAAGCCTGTGCAGCACTATGAAATTCTTTTAAGTCTATAAATTCTGGAGTCATCAATCTTCCTGCAGTCTCAGCCTCATAACCAAGCAACTGAGCCGTCACCCTTCGCTCTGCAGGACTTAATTGAGCTAAAAGTCTTCTCACGACCTTCGCAGGCAATTCATCAAAGAGTTGAACTCGATCATCAGGCGACATTTCTTCTACCAACTCCAACACTTCATTTGATCGAAGTCTGTCCAACAAGCTTTGCTGCACAACAGGGTCGAGATATTCATACACTTCAATTGCCTCATTCTTGCTTAAAAGCCTGAAAGCCAAAGCCTGCAAAATCAATGGCAAGAAACCGATAGCCTCTGCGATATCTACAGGCTGAACCGGTTGAAGCAACATTTTGACAGCGTCATAATTTCCGCTCGAAAGCATCGCCTCCAGCTGCTGTGCAACCACTTCAGCCAGCTGCGGATCATTAACGACAGAAGCTGAATGACCTAGCTGACTTTGCTCCTCATTCATCCGCGGACCATAACGGTGTGATAAGTGTATGAGCTCATCACCCTTACAAACTTCCTCTCACAACCAAAGGACCATGAAAGTAAACGTCAGCAAAGTCTTAGTAAAAACAATCAACGGGGGTAGCAAGGCATTAGGCGAATACAAAGGCCAAGTACTACTGGTTGTTAATGTCGCAAGCCGTTGTGGCTTCACAAAGCAATATTCAGGATTACAAGCTCTCCAAGACACCTATGGACCTCAAGGATTCCAGGTACTTGGATTTCCTTGCAACGATTTTGGAAATCAAGAACCAGGAACTCTCTCTGAGATACAGGAGTTCTGTAATACAACATATGGAGCAAGCTTTGAACTTTTTGAAAAAGTAAATGCAAAGGGAGAAACCACAGAGCCATATACGACGCTTAACCAAGCTCTACCATCTGGAGATGTGGATTGGAACTTCGAAAAATTTCTTATCAATAAGCAAGGTGATGTAATTGGTAGATTCAAAAGTGCCATAGAGCCCTCCAACGATGAATTAAAAAAGGCAATAGAAAAGGCGCTCTTAGAATAAACAGTTTTCCCAAGATAAATCCAAGGGCACAAGCAAATATTCCTAAAAGAATAGTTGAGATAACAAAAATAAAGAAAAGTATTATATCCCCGGAAATCAGCAGAGACAAAGACTTGCTTATCCAACCACTAAAAGTAGTAAGTGAGCCGCATAGGCCCAATGAAAATATTATTTTATAATGTTTTTTAAGCTCACAAGCAATGACAAATCCTAAAATCAAAGAACCACAAGTATTAACAATCAAATCATTCTCTATTTGCCATCTAATAAGAGCCCCTGGAATTGCACCAAGTGAAATCCATAACAACATTAATGCTTCATGAAAGATAGTTCTTTTCACGTTATCTTCCAATCAAGCTATAACCAGTAAACGCAGCTAACAGTCCTCCAGAAATTGAAAAGAAAGAGACTAATAAGAAGTGTTTATATTGTTTAGCAATAAGAGTTTGGAAAAGATCAAATACGAATGACGAGAATGTACTCAAACTTCCAAGAAAACCAATTAAAAGTAGTTTTGCAAGAGAAGTTGAAATATTTTTATTATCATTAATCAGGGCCATAAGTAAACCTAAGCCAAAAGACGCCCAAATATTTACCAAGAAAATACCCCAACGCTTATCAATAAAAATTTTCTGCCAAAATCCAATAATTTTAAATCGTAACCAGGCTCCAAATATTGCTCCCAATGAGATAGATAAAGCATCTACCAAAAATACATTGCCTTTAAGCATCTAAATCTAACCAGCCTTGGCTACACGAGCTAAAGCCAGATTTACTATCCAAAGACAGAACATGGACATGCATCCAAGACTGACCCTTTGAATTATTCCAAAATCTCAATATCCTCAGTGGAGTACCAACAGTTAAATCTGTAATTATGGGTGCCGTTTTGCATGGAGCTCCCCGCAGAAAACACTCACTAGTAGCTAATAAAGGATCAAAGTTTTCACGACGACGAATCTGAGGAGGAGATTTTTCAGCCCCACCAGCTGGTAAAGCTACGGGAGCCAGCAAAGCTATTCCTAGCAACCATGCAAAATGAAACAAATTAATCATTGCAATAAATTTATATATCCAAAACGGTCATATCTAACTCTGCGCTATGGGTCTCAATAAATTCTCTTCGAGGAGCCACTTTATCGCCCATAAGAATAGTAAAAATTCGATCAGCCTCCAACGCATCCTGAATCTCTACTCTTTTCATTGTGCGCGTTACAGGATCCATAGTGGTTTCCCATAGTTGCTTAGGCATCATTTCGCCCAATCCCTTAAATCTCTGAATTGTGTAATTTGCCTTCTCACCAAATCCTGAAAGTGTTTTCTGTAAGTCAGATTCGTTATAGCAATAAGTATGCTTCTTACCGCGTTCAACTTTATATAAAGGTGGACATGCAATATAGATATGACCTCCCTCAACCAATTCTTTTTGATATCTATAAAAGAAAGTAAGAAGTAACGTCCTTATATGTGCTCCATCTACATCAGCGTCAGTCATTATTACCACGCGGTGGTATCTCAAATTACTAGAATTAAAATCCTCTCCTTTTATACCTAATCCAAGTGCTGTAATTAAAGCTTGTATCTCAGTATTTTTATATATTTTTGAGTCATCAGTTTTTTCAATATTCAAAATCTTACCTCTTAAAGGAAGTATAGCTTGGAAACGTCTATCTCTTCCTTGTTTTGCAGATCCACCAGCAGAATCACCCTCAACGATATAGATTTCAGACTCAGATGGATCTCTTGAACTGCAATCTGCCAACTTACCTGGCAAAGTAGAGCTTTCAAGAACACTTTTTCTTCGGACTAATTCTCTAGCGCGTCGTGCTGCCTCAGCGGCATTAAATGCCTGAATTGCCTTTTCAAGAATTAGATCAATTACACCAGGGTTAAACTCTAAATATTGACTCAAAGCCTCACCAACTAAATTATCTACAATTCCACGCACCTCAGTATTTCCAAGCTTTGTTTTAGTTTGACCTTCAAATTCAGGGTCTGGAACTTTAACGGAAAGAACAGCGGTCAATCCCTCTCTAATGTTTTCACCAGCCAAATTAGAATCACCTTCTTTTCTCTTACCTCTTTTTTTCGCAAAAGCATTTAAAGTCCTTGTTAAAACAGTTTTTAAACCTTCAATATGAGTTCCTCCATCAACAGTTCTAATATTATTTGCAAAGCCAAGAATACTATCTGAATATGCATCTACACACCATTGCAATGCAGCCTCAACCTGAACACCATCCTTTTCAGAATTCACATAGATAATTTCAGGATGTAAGGCATCTTTTTCTGTATTCATATAATTCACATACTCCTTAATTCCTCCCTCATAGAAGTAAGTCTCCTCATAAGGTTTACCATCCGAGTCTAAACTTGTATCCCGTTCATCACGAAAAATAATTCGAACTCCTCCATTCAAATAAGCAAGTTCTCTTAATCGAGTAGACAAAGTTGAGTAATCAAAAACAATACCAACTGTAAAGATGTCAACATCAGGCTTAAAGCAAACTGTTGTTCCTGTATGAGTTTTCTCTTCTTTTGATTGAACCTCTGAACGTAAAGTTCCAATAGGATTACCACGCTCAAAACGTTGAGAATGTACCTTACCCTGTCTACGAACTGTTACCTCTACCCACTCACTAAGGGCATTAACTACTGAGACTCCAACCCCATGAAGACCACCTGAAACTTTATATCCCCCACTGCCAAATTTACCTCCTGCATGTAAAACGGTTAAAACCGTTTCTAAAGCACTCTTTCCAGTTCGAGGATGAACATCTGTTGGAATACCTCGTCCATTATCACTAATTGATGCTGAGCCATCCTTACCAAGAACAACAACAATTTCATTACAATGTCCAGCAAGGGCTTCATCAACCGAATTATCCACCACCTCATAAACAAGATGATGTAACCCTCTAGGCCCAGTAGAGCCGATATACATACCTGGACGCTTACGTACAGGCTCGAGACCTTCCAGAACTTGAATTTGTTCGGCACCATAGGCTGCCTGGACCTTGGAGTCTTCGCTCATTCGGGGAAACCACTGTCAGGAAGGGATGTTCTACGAGGCCTCATTGTTGAGAACCCTCGGCCTGACAAATGCAATCTAACACTGGTATTCGAGAGGTGCTCACAGAGGATCTAAGTAGTTCTTTCAAAAAGCCCTAGTCCACTCATTGCAATCATGGCCCAAGAAAAAACTAACGAAAAGCTCACTAAATCAACGTTAATTGTTCTTTTAGGACCTACAGCTAGTGGAAAAACGTCTTTAGGCATTGAGATCGCTGATCAACTTGATCTCTGCATAATCAATGTTGATTCTCGGCAACTTTATACAGGCATGAATGTGGGAACAGCTAAACCTACTTATGAACAACGACGAAGAGTATTCCATCACCTTCTTGATATGCGAACGCCAGACAAACCAATTACTTTGCAGGAATTTCAAAAAGAAGCTGAAAGCCAAATTGAAAAATCGTTCAAATCAAAAGGGATGGCTTTACTAGTAGGTGGAAGTGGTCTGTATTTAAAAGCGATCACAGCAGGACTATGTCCCCCAGCTGTAGGGCCTCAGCCATTTTTAAGAAAGCAATTAAAACAACTTGGGCAAAAAGAGTGTTACCAAATTCTTAAAACCGCTGATCCAAAGGCAGCTGGAAAAATAGGTGTTGGTGATGCCATTAGAACTGAGAGAGCCCTTGAAGTGCTTTATGCAACTGGAAAACCTATCAGCATTCAACAAAAAGCTAAGAAACCTCCATGGAGAATTGTGGAGCTGGGCCTTGATCCACAAAACCTTACTGATCGAATTAAACAAAGAACTTCCATGATGTATTCAAATGGTTTGATTGAAGAAACGGAGGCGTTAATAAAACTCTACGGAGCTGATTTACCTATGCTTCAGACAATTGGATATGGAGAAGCGCTAAAGATTCTTAAGCAAGACCTCAAACCTCAAGAGGCAATTGCTTTAACGAACCGAAGAACACAACAATTTGCGAAACGACAACGCACATGGTTCAGAAAACAACATGCTCCAGAATGGCTTAATTCTGAAAATGGACTAAGTAAAGCCCTAACAATGATCTCCGGGGTTTAAGGTTAAGTTGAGATAAATCAACTACGGTTACATCTATCCCTACTCGGCTCTGCCCCCCTCAACCCACTGAATGCCTCCTCGTCCTCGTTTTGATCGCCGCGCCCCTGTTAGGGAGCTACCAAATATCAATGACCGAATCAGCTATCCAAAGTTGCGGGTTGTAGATGCTGACGGAACCCAACTAGGGATTATCAATAGGGAAGAAGCCCTAGAAGTGGCAAATGAAAGGGAATTAGACCTTGTATTGGTCAGCGAAAAAGCTGATCCGCCAGTGTGTCGAATAATGGATTACGGAAAATTCAAGTTCGAACAAGAAAAAAAAGCAAAAGAAGCAAAAAAGAAGTCCCACCAGACAGAGGTTAAAGAAGTAAAGATGAGATACAAAATTGACCAACATGACTACGATGTCCGCATAGGGCATGCCGTTAGATTTCTCAAGGCTGGAGACAAAGTTAAATGCACTGTGATCTTCCGTGGCCGGGAAATTCAACACACTGCTTTAGCAGAAACATTGCTTAGGCGAATGGCAAAGGATCTTGAAGAGCAGGCAGAAATTCAACAAGCTCCTAAAAGAGAAGGTAGAAACATGATCATGTTCCTCACACCACGTAAAACACCATTAATTAAAAAAGATAAAGAGAACAATCAACCTGCAAGAGCAGTGAGAAGTATTTCCACGCCAACTACAGGTATCAAGAAACCTTCAGAAAACTCCCAAAAAGCGAGTGGATCAAAAAATTAAAATCAATTTTGCTTTAACAAAGCCCTCATTTCGATCAGGGTCAGCAAAATTCATCTAAAAGAAGTTCTAGCAGTATGAAAATCTCTCATTTGAAGAGGAGCATCTAATTTTCTGGAAAATTGAATGGTTTGATAATTGAAATCTCTTACAAGCTCTTAACAAGTCAGTTGATTTATTTTTTCAACAAATCAACGAAATTTTTGATTTTCATAATCTGCACTACATTCACGAAAGAACGATTGACACCAAAGAGAATCCTTGTGGTAACGATTAAGCTACTAAATAGAGTTAAGATCGTTCACCGCAGCATTGATGGTCTTAGGGGCAATTGTCACACCTATGCAAATGTCGATCCTTTGAGCCTTCTGGATTAAGACAGGAAGATAGCCAAGTAATTGTCACAAGCGCCTCGAGTTCTTAGGGTGGCCGCATTACAACCTGTCCCTTGGCGTGCGATTCCACATTCAACAGGAAAGCGATATCCCTGCATCCACCCAGTTATATAACCAAATTTGTTTCGCAATCGCAGCGAGACACTATCCTCCTGGGCACAGATTGCCAAGCACCCGACAACTAGCAATGCAAACGGGCCTGCACAGAAATACCATCAGCAAGGTCTATCGACAACTAGAAAACGATGGAGTCGTAGAAGCGATGGCAGGATCTGGCATATATGTTCGTGACCAACAAAAACCCCGTGAAGCAAGAACACCGCCACATATAAAAAATAAAGGGATTATTGATATAGACCAAGAAGTGCGTAAATGTGTTGATGGCCTATTGAAAGCAGGATGCACACTTCAACAAACACGCGAACTCCTAACTAGAGAAATTGACTGGAGATTACGTTGCGGCGCGCGTGTCCTGATAAGTACTCCTCGAGAAGATATTGGAGCTTCAATGCTTATTGCTGAGGAGTTGGAACCACATTTAGAGGTTCCCTTAGAGGTTGTCCCTATGGAAGAACTAGAAAGTGTCTTAGAAAGCTCGAACAATGGGACAGTTGTAACCAGTCGGTATTTCCTACAACCAATAGAAAGCCTGGCTAAAGCTCACAGCGTTCGAGCTATAGCTGTAGATCTCAATGACTTCCGCCAAGAAATAACAATGCTCAAAGAATTACGCCCTGGCAGCTGCGTAGGACTCGTAAGTATTAGTCCAGGAATTTTGCGAGCAGCAGAAGTTATTCTCCACAGTATGCGCGGGAACGAAATTCTTCTAATGACGGCAACTCCTGATATAGGAAGCAGGCTACTGGCTCTCTTAAGAGCA
Organism: Prochlorococcus sp. AG-363-M17; assembly: GCA_003278365.1. Lineage (GTDB taxonomy): Bacteria > Cyanobacteriota > Cyanobacteriia > PCC-6307 > Cyanobiaceae > AG-363-P08. The sequence continues at coordinate 11,527 of QCFS01000011.1, forward strand.
TCTAGTCACGTACTATGCGACCGTCCAAGCCTTTCTTTAGTAGAGCAAACCCTCAGGCAAAATCGTTCGCAGCTAATGAGAATGCCTCAAATTCATTGCGCAGAAAGTTATCTCAGTAAAGATACTATAGAAAAGTTATTAAAAGAGATTGGTCTTCAAAGCTAATACAATCAAAACTATAAGAATGCTTAGTTCAATACGGTCTGATCTTGCAATTGTAAAAGAACGTGATCCTGCAGCACGTAATGTTTTAGAGATCCTTCTATGTTATCCAGGTGTACATGCTCTTACTATTCATAGAATTAGCAACAAACTTTGGCGATCAAATTTTCCATTGATGCCTATGAAGCTATTAGCAAGAGTTCTAAGTCAACTAAGCAGAAGTTTAACAGGAGTAGAAATACATCCAGGAGCAAGAATTGGCTCTGGAGTCTTCATTGATCATGGAATGGGAGTTGTTATTGGAGAAACAGCAGAAATAGGCAACAGATGCCTTCTTTATCAAGGGGTTACCCTAGGTGGGACAGGTAAAGAACATGGGAAAAGGCACCCTACCCTTGAAGAGAATGTCGTTGTAGGAGCTGGAGCAAAAGTTTTAGGTGCAATTCGTGTAGGAGAAAACACTCGTATCGGAGCTGGATCAGTTTTAGTGAGAGATGTAGAAGCAGACAGCACAGTTGTTGGAATACCTGGAAGGGTTATTCACCAAAGCGGAGTTCGTGTGAATCCACTTGCTCATTCAGCTCTTCCAGATGCGGAAGCCAATGTCATTCGAAATCTGATGGAAAGAATTGATCAATTGGAAAGTGAAATACGCGTCTTTAAAAATTGCTTAAAAAATGGTGTTGAAAATAAGAATCCTGAAGACATGCTTGCAAATAAAGCACAGAATTTAAAAGACAAAGAAATTCTCGAGTTTTTGGGCGACAAGCCAAATCAATGAATTAATTCTCAGTGTCAGTAGAAACTTCTGTAGGTGCAGGTTGAAACATAAACATTGAATAAATTACATTTCTCCTCATATTCGTCATCATTTCTAAAAACATATCATACCCTTCATTCTTATATTCTATCAAGGGATCTTTTTGACCATATCCTCTAAGGCCAACAGATTCGCGGAGGGCATCCATAGCCTGCAAATGTTCTCTCCATAAAGTATCAATTTGTTGAAGAATGAAGAATCTTTCAGCTTCTCTCATAAAACCAGGCTTCTGATCTTCAATTTGAGCTTCCTTTATATCGTAAGCATTGCGTAATTGTTCTCGTAAAAATGCTTTCAACTCTTCCATTCCCAATCCCATCAACTGATTTGGCTTTAAATCACTTAATAGATATACAAACTCCTGCATTTTTGCAACTAATTGAGCAAGATCCCACTCTTCTGGTGGCAAATCTGGATTAACATATGCATCGACAATGTCATCTACTGTCCTTTCTCCATAGCCTATAACTTGTATTTTTAAACCTGTACCTTCTAGAACACGTCTTCTTTCTGCATAAACAGCTTTTCTTTGATTATTCATTACTTCATCATATTCAAATACTTGTTTTCGAATATCATAATAATAAGTTTCAACTTTCTTTTGGGCACCCTCTAATGATCTAGTTAGCATCCCAGATTCGATTGGCATATCTTCTTCCACTCGAAAAGCATTCATCAATCCAGCTACACGATCTCCTCCGAAAATACGTAACAAGTTATCTCCTAGCGAAAGAAAGAAACGAGTACTTCCAGGATCCCCTTGACGAGCTGAGCGGCCCCGAAGTTGGTTATCAACCCTTCGAGATTCATGACGCTCTGTTCCTATCACATGTAAACCGCCAGCTTCTCTTACCGAAATCTCCTCTTGCTGTACAACAACGTCATACTCTCCCTTAACTTGTGCTATAGCATTCCTTAACGAAGCTATTTGTTTGTCTTCTGTTGGGGCCTTTTCAGCAGCTGTAGAAATATAGTCCTCCAATTCAATCAAACTCAATGATCTATCACCCCAGCTTTTAACTAATTGCTGGGCAAGTTGACCTAGCATAGAATCAGTCTCTTCCGTTAATTGGCAAGGATAAAGACTCTTTATTGCTCGTAAATCAGCAGCTTGTTTCTTATTAATCTCCTCAGGGCTTAACATCTTTTCACTAAAGCCTACAGCATTTTCATTATTTCTTTGCAACGGAATAGGAGGCTTATGACCTTCTTCTGGCTTCACCAATCTAGGCAGAAGGACTTCTCTCAACATAAGTCTTGCCATATAGTCGCTATTACCTCCAAGGATAATATCTGTTCCACGGCCAGCCATATTCGTAGCTATGGTTACTGCTCCCAAGCGACCTGCTTGTGCAACAATTTCGGCTTCTCTTTCAACATTCTCAGGCTTAGCATTTAAAAGATTATGAGGGATATTTTGTTCAGATAGAAGAGTGCTTAATAGCTCACTTTTTTCAACACTAGTAGTTCCTACTAACACTGGTCTATTTTTTTTATGTATTTCCACAGTTTCGTTGGCAACTGCACGCCATTTTGCAGCCTCTGTTTTATACACTTGATCAACCCAATCTTCTCGAGCTCGTGGCCTATTGGTAGGGATAACAGTAGTCTCAAGTTTATATGTTTTTTCAAACTCTACTTCCTCTGTTTTAGCAGTGCCCGTCATACCTGCTAAACGAGGATATAATAAGAAGAAATTCTGATATGTAATAGAAGCTAAAGTTTGTGTTTCTGGCTGAATCTGCAGATTTTCTTTTGCCTCTATTGCCTGATGCTGTCCATCGCTCCAACGACGACCAACCATAACTCTTCCTGTGAACTCATCGACAATTACGGCCTCACCATCACGAACTATATAATTAACGTCTTTAATAAAAAGCTCTTTTGCTTTTAGAGCATTGGTTATATAGTGAGCCCAAGGATCTGAAGGGTCATATAAATCAGCAACGTTTAGTAAATTCTCAGCCTTAGCAAATCCTTGATCAGTAAGTGTACAGCTTCTTTGCTTCTCATCAACCTCATAATCTCCATCAGGATCAATTCCATCTTTACCAATTTCAGGAGATCTTTCTAAAGATAATGCAAGTTCAGCAGCCTTCTGATATTTTTCTTGAGGACGATCAACTTGACCTGAAATAATTAGTGGTGTCCTTGCCTCATCAATCAAAATAGAATCGACTTCATCTATAACACAATACTGAAAATCCCTCTGAACAACCTCACTTTTATCAGTAGCCATATTGTCACGTAGATAATCAAAACCTAATTCAGAATTAGTTGCATATGTAATATCACAAGCATAATTTTTTCTTCTATCAGCAGGACTCATATCTTGCTGAATAAGCCCAACAGTTAAACCAAGAAATCTATGCACCTGTCCCATCCATTCAGCATCACGGCGGGCTAAATAATCATTGACAGTTACAACATGCACACCTCTACCTGTGAGAGCGTTCAAAAAACTTGGGAGAGTCGCCACCAAAGTTTTTCCTTCTCCTGTTTTCATTTCACCTATCTGTCCTTCATGCAGCACCATTCCACCGATTAACTGCACATCAAAATGACGCATACTCAAAACACGTTTACTAGCTTCTCGAACAACTGCAAAAGCCTCTGGAAGCAATTCGTCTAATAAAGGTTGTTGCCTTTCGAGACTTCCTGCAGCTTGAAGGCGATTTCTGAAATCAGCTGTCTTTGATCGCAACTCCTCATCTGTGAAAGAAGAAATTTCATCTTCTAGAACATTGATATCCGTGACTATGGGCTGATAACGCTTGAGTTTGCGGTTATTAGGGTCACCAAGCAGATGCTTGAGCATATTGTTAGGACGTCTAAAGCATTGAAAATAGCCTACTTAGCAAACGCCATATAAAAGAACTTTGTTTCACAATGGTGAGATCAATTACCAAGAAGTGAGGGAAAGCAAGTATTTCTGGAACAGTATCTAGGAAAGGATGGATTATTCGATTCCCTAGGTGAGATAGAGCTTATAGAACCTCATTAAGCCACAAAAGCCAATTCTTAGAAGCCCCTGAGAGAGTCTCGCTGAGCTTGAGTGAAGGAAAAAACTCTCTAGGAAGACGAGCAATTTAAAAAGCTAAAAAGATATATGGGTGGATTTCTGAAATGCAGTTTTCACGAACACCCAAATAACTGTCCGGGCATATAGGAAAGTTCTTTCAAGGAATGAGTAGTTTCAGCTAATGATCAAGGCGAACCAGACACTTAAAAACCTGGTGCGTCTGATGAGAGCACTACCAGCTCATCGCAAGCGAGCGCTCATTGGACTGATCCCCCTCTCCTTTCTCGCAGGTCTAGCAGATGTTCTAGTTGTAGCTTCAGTTTCAAGATTATTTACTGTTGTCGTAGGCGCTCCAAATCGTCCATCTCTACCATTTACCGATCTAATCCCTGCAGACCCACGAGTCAGAGCACTGGGTTTGGTTATTGCGTTTATTGGACTTAGCTGGTTTGCATCATTCACAAAGTTATTTCTAAGAGCTTGGCAATATCGACTGAAATCTGGAATTTGGCGGGATTTATCGGAAATGGCACATAAAAAAATGTTAGCCCAAGAGTATGAATACTTTCTAGGTAAGAATAACGCCGATATATCCGCAACATTACTTGTACATATTGAACGTGTATCTGAAAGGCTTGTATTACCATGCCTACAACTAATTAGTGGTATTTTTGTAATTTCTTTCTTATGTATAGCAATCTTTGTAGTTGAAAAACTTATTGCATTTTTCTTAATAGGAAGCCTAGTTCTTAGTTATATAGTAATAACCCTAACAATTACCCCTTTCATACGTTTCTCATCCAGGCAGAGAATCACTTTGGTAAAACAAACTAACAACGTATTAAATGACTCTTTACGCACGATTTTAGATGTTCAACTGACAGGTTCTGAACCTTTCTTTGAGAAGAGATATGCATCTGCATGGAAAACAAGCATTCCATTTATATGGAAAGGTGAGGCGCTGCCTGAAATGCCTAGAGCTCTAATAGAGCCATTAGGAATAACAATGATATTTGCAATAGGAATACTGCCAATCTTAGATGGCTCCAACACCGATAGTCTGCTCCAAATTATTCCATTTCTAGCAACCATAGCTGTCTCATCTCTAAAACTTACGCCCCCACTTCAAGATTCATTCAGAGCATTTACCTTTATTCGCTCAGCGATACCAGATCTTGAAGAGACATTTAAATTAATAGATTTACCAGTGAAACGTCTCACTTTAAGGTCATCAGGAGTTCCTTCTCCAAGAGGAGTTTCTCCTCGCTATAATATTAGACTAAATCATATAGATTATAAATATCCATCAAGTAATCAACTAGTTCTTAAAGACATTAACATGACAATACCAGTAGGTGGAAGAATTGCATTCGTAGGTGCAACGGGTAGTGGGAAAACAACCGCAGCGAATCAGTTACTTTGTCTAATAAGGCCAACAAAAGGTTCAGTACAGTTAGATGGTATAGATGTTACAGAAGCAGACATACCTGCTTGGCAAGCAAATTGCGCATATGTTCCACAATCAATCACCCTTCTAAATAGCAATGTTCTAGATAATGTTGCGTATGGTCAGGACCCAAAACTAATAGATAAAGATGAAGTTTGGGAAGCATTGCAAGCGGCACAACTAGCAGATCTAGTGGCCGATCTTCCTTTAGGGCTATTTACTAATATCGGAGAAAATGGGATTAGACTTTCCGGGGGGCAAAGGCAAAGACTGGCCCTAGCCCGAGCATTCTATAGAAAAGCAAAATTGCTTGTACTGGATGAAGCAACAAGTGCCTTAGACAACAGAACCGAAGCAGAAGTTATGGAAGCTATAGAAGTTATAGGGAGAAGATGCACACTAGTTCTGATAGCGCATAGATTATCTACAGTAATGCGGTCCGATTGTATTTATGAATTCGAAGGTGGAAGAATCAAGGAATCTGGAACCTTTGACGAGTTAAGAAAAACTTCTAGAACATTCAGAGATTTAAGTTATCTAGAAAAAAAAGAAGAAATTTAAGACAAAAACTAACTAGATTGCATCAGTCCAATTCTTCCACCAAAATAATCAGATTTCTTCGAAATATCCTTACACCAATCCAAGTGATTCAAATACCAATCCACAGTTAAGCTAAGTGCCGAATCAAATGAATGTTTTGGTTGCCACCCAAGTTTATTAGAGATTTTTCTAGAGTTAATAGCATAACGGTAATCATGCGCTGGTCGATCATTAACTAATTTAATCAATGAGGCATATGATTGATCTCGAGGAGCTTTAACATCTAATAAAGAGCAAATAGAATTAACAACATCCTCATTTTTGCGTTCACCATTACCACCAACACAATAACTTTGTCCAATATCTCCTTTAGAAACAGCTATTAACAATGCATCAATATGATCCTCAACAAAAAGCCAATCACGTATGTTTTTACCATCACCATATAAAGGGATTTCTTGATTTGATAATGCCTTCAGAATTACCAAAGGAATGAGCTTTTCTGGGAACTGCCAAGGACCAAAGTTATTTGAGCAGTTTGTAATAATAGATGGAATTCCATATGTACAATTCCATGCTCGAACGATATGATCACTAGCCGCCTTAGAAGCTGCATATGGCGAGCTAGGGTTATAAGGTGTATTCTCATTAAATGATCCGGAATCCTCTAAAGATCCAAAAACTTCATCAGTGCTGATATGTAGAATTCGAAAAGAATCTTTGCGATTTTCAGGTAAATTATCCCAAAAATTTCTTATAGCCTCTAATAAATTAAAAGTTCCAGTAATATTACTCTCAATGAAGTTTCTAGGGTTATCAATAGATCGATCAACATGGCTCTCTGCAGCTAAATGAAAAACAATATCTGGATCAGCTTCATTCAAAGCCGCATTTGTTTCTTCAGTATTAAACAAATCAACATTTAGCAATCTATGTCGACCTTTAGCCTGGTGTGAATAAATACTAGACAAATCACTTGCATATCCACATTTATCTAGATTAAAAACATGTAAATTAGGATTACTCAAAAGCCGTCTTATTAAACAACCACCGATAAAGCCAGCTCCTCCTGTTACTAGAATACGCTTTTTGTTCTCAAAAAAGGAATCTATTTGAGAGCTTGAAGAGAAATCTCTGTTCATGCAAATAATACTTTAAAGCAATGCCTATTCATCAAATTTGATAACCTAGCCTTATCAAGAATAACTGCCTTATTCAACAACATCTGATTAAAGGCTAGGCTGAGGTTTTTGAAGAAGGCTTAACAAGTAATCACCATAACCACTTTTACAAAGAGGCTCGGCCAAGTCAGCCAATGCATCACTTGTAATCCAGCCCAACCGCCAAGCTACTTCTTCAGGGCACCCAACTTTTAAGCCTTGGCGATGTTCCAGAGTTCGTATATAGGCTGATGCCTCTTGCAAGGAATCAAACGTCCCTGTATCTAGCCAGGCCATTCCCCTTCCCAAAACTTCTATCTTTAATCTCTGTTCCTTTAGGTATTGAAGATTTAAATCAGTGATTTCAAGCTCTCCTCGCGGTGAGGGTTCAATCAATCTTGCACGTTCAACCACTGTATGATCATAAAAATAAAGACCAGTCACTGCATAGGGGCTTTTAGGATTATCAGGCTTCTCCTCGATATTGAGAACATCACCATTAGGAGCGAACTCAACAACTCCATAACGCTCTGGATCACTAACTGGATAAGCAAATAATGTAGCGGCTGAATCATTTTCACTTGTCTTAACTAACTGAGAGACCAAATCATGTCCATAAAAAATATTATCTCCAAGAACAAGTGCGACCGAATGACCCCTCAAAAATTCTTCTCCAATAATGAAGGCTTCTGCTAATCCGCCTGGAGTCGACTGGATTGCATAAGAAATTTCCATACCCCAAGCACTGCCATCACTAAGCAAACGCTGAAAAGCAATTTGATCTTGTGGAGTAGTTATGACAAGTACCTCTCTAATCCCTGCAAGCATCAAAGTAGTAAGGGGGTAAAAAACCATAGGCTTGTCATATACAGGCAAAAGCTGTTTACTCATTGCCTGGGTGATGGGATATAGCCTTGTGCCATAACCTCCAGCAAGAATGATCCCCTTACGCTTCATGTAAACCTGTTACTAGAAACATGCTGCCATAGAACAAATCAAAAATGGCTGATTTCAAAATCATTGAACATGCTCCAGGAGCCCCAGGCCTTCGTTTCTTAGGTCTTGGACCTGGCTTATGGCCTAGTCAGGGCCTCAAGAAACTAAAGCTGCTATTTGATGAGCATGCTTTTTGGGCCGATAACCGGTCTGAAAGAGAATTAAAAAAACTACTGGCTAGAAGCACTGTTGTAGTTAGTGTTTGGCAAGGTAAAAGGATCGTTGGATTCGGCAGAGCTACAAGTGATGGGATTTATCGAGCAGTACTTTGGGACGTAATAGTCCCTAAAGACTTTCAAGGACGAGGAATTGGAAGTGAAGTTATGGAGAGGCTTTTATCATCTGGTCGAATCAAGGGGGTTGAACGTGTTTACCTGATGACTAGCAATAGTTGGGAGTTTTACAGCCAATTTAACTTTCATCAAGTTCACGAACAAAAATTAATGCTCCGCAAACAAGCTAAAAGAGGTGATTAAGGGCTGATGAAGAGTATTTAGAAAGGAATTAACTAGAAGTGAATTCTGTGAAAGAGATTAAATGCAATAAATCTGAGAAGAAAAATTGCTTTTAATTTCTTAATTTATGTGTTCACCTTAGTCCAATACGCCTACGGTTCAAATAATTAAAGAGGCGATAGGGAAATAAAATAGATAAAATATAAATTAAACTTGCTTTCCTTGATTCAGGAATAATTTGTCTTATAGCCTTCCTTGCCATATCTCCACCTTCAGACTCCCATATTAGAAGACTTTCTTGGATTAATATCTGTGTTCTGATCGCTTTAAGTTCTTGCCGATATGTAACTTCTAAGGAAGGGATCATTTGTGATAGTTTTTTTAGAAACAGTTTCTTTTCTGAGGGAATACGATCTACTTGCCTCCAAGTCAAGCTATTTTTATGAATTCGTTGTTTAGCTAATACTTCATTACATACTGCCAATTCATAGTAATATGATAATCTAATAAATAAATCATATTCATCGATAAGATTAAAATCACTATCAAACCATTTATCTAATTTGTAAAGGGCCGACTTTCGTATAATTGCTGTTGGTTGTGATATAAAATTTGCTTGAAGTAATTTTTCAAAAACTTTACCTTGAGAAGGGGATGTTTGTTTAAACTTTCTAGAAACATTGTTAGTTCCACTTTCATCTACATATAAGCAGTCACTAATTACTATACCAACAGAATCAATATCAAATAAAGCAATCTGTTTTTCTAACTTCGTGGGCAACCAAATATCGTCACAGTCAATGAATGCTAATAATTGACCAGATGCGTTAGCAATTGCTTGATTGCGTGCCTCACCAAGAGTAGTGAATTGAGAGCTAAGGAAATATTTTAATCTTATATCCCTAAATTCCTTGAAAATTATTGAACTACAGTCTGTTGAACAGTTATCCCAAAATATGATCTCCCAATTCTGATAGGTTTGTTTTATAACACTTTGAATACATTCTTTTAAGTATCTTTCTCCATTATGGCAATTAATGATAACACTAACATAGGGCTCTTTTTCTAAAGTGGTTCTAATCATGGGGTTAAGTGGTGTACATGAGTTGTAATTTCAGATATGGACTTTTAGACAGGAAAAAAAACACTTGTATAGGTTACATAATTGAGAATAGAATGTAAAGAGATCTTCTCAGCAAGGGCAACTTGAGAAGCTGATGCAAAGAAAGGAAATCAGTCATGGCTTATGAAAATAGTTAATTTAGATAATGAAACTCTTATGAATATCTTTGACTTAGAAGTCTTAAAAGTGTAACTCTTAACCTTTCTTTGAGATAGGCGAACTTAGAAAGAGGAATAATTGAAATCTTGAATTTCTCTGAACGTTCAATCTTAATCAAGTAGGTAATAGAATAGGAAATAGAATTACGTTGATAATAGGTGTAGTGATCGGGTCGAATTTGATAGGAGGATTCAAACATTTTCACATAAAATTTTTGTTCACCTAGTATCTTTTCAATTTCCGTCTTCAGAGTATTTTCACCTGATTTAGTGATATATGAATTTACCTGTAGAAAAGCTTTACCACCCTTAGTCAAGTGAGAATCAAGACCAGACAATATCCTGCAGGTAATCTCAATTCCCAAATGTCCACCATAACCATGTAAAGAGTGACTATTCTCTTGACTAAATAATTCAAGAGGTGGATTTGCAATTATAGTGTCATACGTTCCGCTCAAGTCATTATAAACGTCAGACTTCACCGTATTTATATTATCTATTTGATTTATTTGTGCATTAAGATTTATAGTATCTAAAGCATATTGATTAATGTCTGTGGAGGTAACTGAGTCAGAATGCTGGGATAGCCAAAGAGATAAAAAACCTGCTCCACAACCGATCTCAAGAGCTTTTTGAGTTGATCTAAAATTTAATTGTTGTTTTAAGAAATTCCATAATGTAAATGTATCATACCCAATATGCACATAATCTAATGAACCTTCCTCGCTATAGCGGCTCTGTTTTTTTATTGGTAGCATTGGACTGCTAATTACCAAGAAATTAGCGATTGGAGTTAGCCTAAATTTAAATCTATACCGACCCTTACTAAAAGTAATGAGGTCATCATTAAATAGAGATTTTATCTCATCATGGTTATATAGTCGAAGCAATTCTTTAGATGATAATTGTTCAGTCTTAAATAGAAATCTATACAACAAGAAAGTTGATGGGCGCAAAAGTTTTAAAATGAACTCATAAAGAGGGTAAAGCGCTGTAGAGTGAAAAATAGAAATATTCTTCCTAAACAAAAATGAACGAAAAACATAAATTTCATGCCCTATAAATATCGAAGGCCTAGTTGGAAAATACTGCAAGGACCTATATTTGAATTTGTCAGTTGACTGTTTAATTGCAGCTATTGAATAATCCATATTAAAATCAATTTAAGTGCAACGAAAATCGATTGACTTAGATAGTCTATATCAGTTTGTACTTTATAATCTATGGCATTAGGTATTGTTTACAAGCTTGATCTCACAAAATAGTTTATATATGTTAATGCGCTGATTATCATTCTCAAAAGATCTTCTATGTTAAGATGACAAGCAAGTCATTAAACTAATTATAATTGAATATTCCAAAGGCAAGTGCTCAATGAATTATACTTATAATATTTTGTTTGAAATTTTTGATGATCTTTAAAACTTCTCTTTTTAATCTACCCAGCTTATATCTATATCTATGATAACCCCAACCATCTCCTGCTATTAGTCTTTGAATCTCTGAAGAATTCATTGAATCAAGCAGGCATAGCCTACCAATAAAAACAGTCTGGGCATTTTGAATATAAGTGCCCTGATGTGGTGTAGAAGTGTAGATTCGAGAAAGCTTTAAAGTCTTGCTTTTTAATTCTGAAATTGTTCTTTTTCTTAATTCACCCCCTGGCACAGCAAAGGTTGTAATGTCTTCATTCAATAGATTTTCTAAAATCTCACGACTTTTAAGGACTTCATATTCAACAGCTTCTTTTTTTAAATCACAAAAAGGACTTGGATGAGTATGGCTATGCGATCCAATTTTATGACCTAATGAACGAATATATTTAATTTCTTCTGCATTTAAAAAACCCTCACTTCCGATAAGAGAAGTGACTATGAAAAAGGTGGCTCGAATATTAAGACTCTTAAGGTGTTGTGCTAATCGTAATGAAGAACCACCTCCATCATCTGAAGTGATCTCTACTCTATCTTCCGTGCTACTTTCTAAGGAAGTAATAGAGTCAAAGGGAATACCAGATTCAAGAGATTTTTTCATACTATCAATAAAGATATCTAATGACAGCAAGTATCTAGAATCTTCTTCTTGCATACCCCGCCTTGCAGATTCCTTAAAATCATGCACCATAATTGCTCTATGATTATTCACCCTATTCATGGTAATTAAACTTGGAAAGTTGGTTGTTCATTCACTATTCAGAAAGTATTGAAGTAAAATTATTAAAGGGTGTCTATATCATGGTTTCATTGATTTGAGAAAGTTTAGGAATGATTAATACATTACATAGATAAAGGGGGGTATTTCACTGTTATAAATGTAGTCAAATTCCAAATTATCTGACAAATGCATGAATTCTGGAACAAGCGACGATAATTCTACTAAGCCACTAGATGACCAAAGATCAGATAATTGTTCTGCAACCTTCTCCTTTTCAAATAGTACAAAATCATCGTTTTGACTTGGTGAAGAGTACCAACTTTCTTCATCACTTAAAGACAGTTCTATCGGGATATAACCTTTATCACGTAACTTTTTAGCTGCCTTTAGGAACAATTTCCTATAGAAATGACTGGATAGTTTTTGGTTTCTAGTCGAGTTCATATTGATCCTTCCAAGAATCATCAGGTTGATTATGTGGTTGATGAGATTTTTGCATTATACAATTCTCGACAACAAGAAGATCCATCTCTGTTCTCATGAAACATTTATAGGCATCATCAGGTGAACATACTATGGGTTCTCCACGTACGTTAAAAGATGTATTCACTAAAACAGGACAGCCGGTTAGACTTTCAAAAGCTGAGATTAGATTAAAGTATTCGCTATTATTTTCAATCGTTATTGTTTGAATGCGGGCAGAGTAATCAACATGTGTAACTGCTGGAATAGTACTTTTAGGAATATTTACGATATTCAACAAGTTATTATTCGATAACTCTTTTTTGTTAAATGACTTACGCTTATCCTTCGAGATGGTTGTTACAAGAAGCATATAGGGACTATCATTATTTAAATCAAACCACTCATTAGCTCTGCTCTTAAGTATTGATGGAGCAAAAGGTCTGAATGATTCTCTATATTTAATTTTTAGATTCATTTTTGCTTGTGTATCTTCCCTGCGAGGGTCTCCCAATATCGATCGTGAACCTAATGCACGAGGACCGAATTCCATCCTTCCATTCATAAAGCCTACTATTTTTCCATCTTTTATAGCATTAGCTATTCGAAAAGCTCTTTCCTTTGCATCATCTACTACATCATAAATTGCTCCATATTGATCTAATGCTGCCCGTACTTCATAGGTCGAATAAGAAGGACCGAGAAGACTCCCTTTCTGAGAGTCCTTATTTATATTCAGTTTTCGCGGTATTTTAAAAAGCATATGACTTGCAGCTAAGGCAGCTCCTAATGCACCACCTGCGTCTCCCGCAGCAGGTTGGATCCACAAATTTTTAAATAGTTTGGAATTATCTAATATTCCATTTGAAACACAGTTCAAAGCTACACCACCAGCCAAACAAAGAGAGTCAGAACCTGTTAATTCCTTAGCATGCTTTGCAAGGCCTTTAATAATATCTTCTGTGACTTTTTGAATTGATGATGCCAGGTCCATCTCCTTTTTTGTAATCATAGTTTCTGGTTTTCTAGGTAAGCCACCAAATAGCTGATGAAATTTTTGGTTGGTCATATAATCTGAATCTAAATATCCAAAGAAATCCATATTGAGTCGAAATGATCCATCACTTTTAATGGCTACTAGATGTTCATATATCATGTCAACATATACAGGATTCCCATAGGGAGCAAGTCCCATTAATTTATATTCTCCAGAATTCACCTTAAACCCACAGTAATAAGTAAATGCGCTGTATAAAAGTCCTAATGAATGTGGAAAATTAATCTCTTTTAGAGTTTCAACTTCTCTATCTTGACCAAAAGATATACTAGTGGTTGCCCATTCTCCTACACCATCTACTGTAAGTATTGCAGCACTTTCAAAAGGAGAAGGAAAGAATGCAGACGCTGCATGAGACAAATGGTGTCTAGTTACATAAACAGGTATTTGTATATTTAACATATCTTGTATTAAGCTTTGGATGGAAAACTTTGAACTTAGGAATCTAGGTATTGCTTTACACCATTGATCCTCTATCGATTTTTCAGAATTTATAAAAGTTTTAATTAAACGGTCAAAGCTATAAATTGGATTATCATAAAATATTATCGCATTTAATTCATTAGGTTCCAGAAATGCTTCTTCCAAGCAGTAATTAATGGAATTCCGCGGAAAAGTTGAATCATGCTTTATGCGTGTAAATCTTTCTTCTTGAGCAGCCGCTATAATCTCTCCATCTTGGACAATGGCTGCAGCCGAGTCATGGTAAAAGCATGATATACCTAACAGATTAATCATAAATTAGTTGAATTATTAGTTAACAAGGGTTTGATTGATTTGAGAAGGGATTCAGCAAGTACTTTGTGACCGCTTGGTGTAAAATGTTGATCTACTTTAAAACGAAATTCTCTTCGAATATTATAAGGAAACTGGAGAAAGTCCTGTAATGGATCATGAATGAATATTTTAGGAATTCTTTCAATGGATCTAAATCTCTCTTGATAATGATTAGGGGATGATATTTGTTCAATATATTGATACAAAGGAATTGGGCAAATAATCACTGGCTTCTCTATTTCTGAAACCCACTTTTGTAAAATCGCCTCCATTAAAAGCCATGCAGGGTTCAATCTTGTGTTGTAGGCCTCTAAAGGTTGAAATCTTACCAGTCTCTGAGCAAAATCCTTTGCTGAAGGACCAAGTTTTTTGATTAGGCTTCGCAACCAAATCATTCTCCCAGTCCTTTCTATATATTCAAGTTGATCAGAATTCAGACTTTCTATTGATAATTTTTCTGGAGGGACAGGGACATTCCTTAATTGAATCCTTCCATAGCTGTCAAGTTCAAAATATGGCTTAGCAAGAAGTATGGTATTGCCTTCTTTATTTAAGTACTTACGATAACGAGCAATGATTCTATTAATATTGTGCACTTGTAGACCAATAATTACTAGATCATGCTCTATATCCATTGCAAAATTCTTCCATATCAAGTAATGCTGATCTGTTCCTGTTCCTGGCATACCAAAATTAAAGATTTCCGTATTTGGCAACATATTCTCCAATATATCTGAATATCTTTTCCCATCTGAAACACCATCACCTGCTGTAAAAGAATCACCAAAAATAAGGACACGTTTTTGATTGGGCTCTTTACATTTATTAAATTCGTGTTTTGATCTAAATCCCAATGTATTGGTTTTAAATAAGTAGCCTCCTGATTCATGGTCTACCCTAGCTTTTAAACAGGGTATAAATCTATAAGAGATTAAAGGATCATATTGAAATAACCTTCTTGCCATAATGGAAATCCTTATAGCGGTTCTCATAATGTATAGATATTCTAGACCCTAGCTGTTAGCTCTCTCCAATTGAAGAATAGATATACCTTAGAACCCAATTGAAAAATTGTGTAAACCTTAGATGGAGTATAAAGAGGATATTAGCTTTGATAAATAGTTACTTCGGCAATTTGATTCCTGCTATTACGTTCCTTGTACTCTTTTGATGGATAGAGCTCCTCATACACTGCTCTGCATGAGGGCAATTTTCAAGCGCGAGATTATGCTAACCAAATAACTAGAAAAGAAAAACTAGCTTAAAAAGTCTCCTATTTCCGGTTTACTGAAATTTGCCTAGTAAGCCCACATTTCCAAGAAAGGCTCTCTGCATGTTTCTTAAGTCCAGGCAGATTGGCAAGAGCCAACAAACTTGGACCCTCGACTAATCACTTACTCTTTTGATTCAGTCCATATTCCACCACCTCAATCACTTAGGTATGAGTGCCTTTGAGTCATTGAAACAGCAATTCAGCTAATTGCTCACAGTGAATAAAAACAGTCCTGATGGCCGCTCAGATATCCTTAGCCACGATGCTAGTTATCTAGGTCTGCTCTAGGTCTAAGCTTTTAGATACTGAACCAATTTCACAGAATTAAGAAAAACCCAGTTTGAAACTGGGTTTAACTCTAAGCGGATGAAGAGATTCGAACTCTCGACCCTCTCCTTGGCAAGGAGATGCTCTACCACTGAGCTACATCCGCATGTTCAAATTATGAAGGAGAACTCCTTCATAGAGTTACAGCATGCACCACAAATAGGGATCTGGTCAATTAATTCAAATCATCTTGAAGGATTTAAGAATCAAGTTTCCTCATAAGAGAGCCCATTTCCAACGCCTGTAACGCAAAGCTCCATCCCAAATTGTTTTTAATGCCTGCTCTTTCAAGAGCTTGCTGCATCGTGTCAGTTGTCAAGACACCAAAAACAACTGGAATGCCGGTTTCCCTGGAAACAGAAGCAATACCTTTACTAGATTCAGCTACTACAACATCGAAATGTGGAGTGTCTCCACGTATTACAGCCCCAAGAGTAACTATCACTTGATACTTACCGCTTTTAGCCAAGTTCTGGGACACAATGGGCAATTCAAAAGAGCCAGGGACCCAAGCAATATCCAACTGAGCACTCGTTTCTGAAACATCTAGCCCATGCCTTTCCAAGCAATCCAAGCAACCACTAAGCAGTTTGCTAGTGACCAAATCATTAAATCGAGCTACAACAATCGCTATGCGTAATCCTGAAGCTTCAGTAAATGTCCCTTCAATTGTGGCCATAAATTCAACGAGGCAAAATTGCCATAATCATCTCACCACACTAGGCGGTAAGAGATCTAACTCATTTGCATTTGCCTTCGTATGGAAATTCAAATCCGTTGCCTTGCAGGCAATTTAGAAAGAAACACCAACAAGTTGGTGAGCCACATACTCTGAGATCAGACCGTTGACAAGCAAAATATGGAACCAAATTCCACAGCCGTTCTCAATCAATCTCACATTCCTTGAGCGACTGCCATAACTTTCTTTGTCAGAAGCAAAAAGAAGTGGTACAGCCACTACAAGGATCAATGAAGCAAATAAGAGTGCGTTTGCAGCGATAAAGCTAATTGTGTTCATTTGGAATGAAGCAGCGGAGCCATTTCTCTAACCACCGCATATTCTCCCATGATGGAGAAGCTTCCGCCGAAAAGAGACCAATTGATGTCGCGAGGCTTCACATGCAAAAAATGCGATCACCCTTAATATGCCAATCTCCTATGGAGAGGTGATGGATGGTTGCAAATGCCAAGACCCAGCAAGGGAACTTATTTAACGAGGCCTCCGAAGAATCGAACACAATTCCTCCAATCTCCAAGGATGAGAAGTCAGACCTATGTGATCTTTCTGAAACAAATCTTGTAGCAGACGCAGAAAAAAGACCTAGAAAGCCCCAAAAAAATCTCAAAGACTCACAAAAGCAAAGCAGCAGTTCAGATAGAGCCACCAGAGATTTGAACGACAATGAACCTGCTTGGTCTCACCACAGCTTGGTGGATCCTGAGAAGCTGACACCAATGATGAGACACTATGTGGAAATAAAATCTGCTAACCCAGAACGAGTATTGCTTTATAGGCTTGGTGATTTTTTTGAATGTTTCTTTGAAGATGCAATTCTGCTTTCTCAGCTACTTGAATTAACGCTCACAGGGAAAGAAGGTGGAAAATCAATTGGTCGAGTACCTATGGCGGGTATTCCACATCATGCAGCTGAACGCTATTGCAGTGAATTAATAAGAAGAGGCCGCTGTATTGCACTTTGCGATCAACTAGAAGACACTCCTTCAAAGGGCACCTTACTTAAAAGAGGAGTTACAAGAGTCCTTACACCTGGGACAATTATCGAAGAAGGGATGTTATCTGCTAGAAAAAACAACTGGTTGGCAGCAGTTTTAATAGAAGAACTAGAAGAAAATAATTGTTTTAATTGGGGGCTTGCGAAAGCTGACGTAAGTACAGGTGAGTTTCAAATCACACAACAAGAAGGTAAAGCAGAATTATTTCAAACATTGGCTCAGTTAGAAGCAGCAGAAATTTTATTGGGGTCTTCTGAAAAAGAGCAAACTCATGATTGGTATCCACAAGAAGTTAAAATTAAACGTATAGGGAGCACTGCATTTACTTATCCAGAAGCTGAAAAAATATTAAAAGAGAGCTATCAATTAATCAATCTAGATTGCCTAGGCTTAGAAGATAGTCCTCTTGCATTAAGAACTGCAGGCGGTTTACTTTCATATATAAGGATGACAAAGCCTTTAAAAGAAGATATTGAATACAAAGCAATTCCACCAATAGAGTTACCAAAACTAAAAGTTGCTGAAAATAAGTTAAAGCTAGATGCCCAAACTAGAAGAAATCTTGAAATAACATCTACACAAAGAACAGGAAAGTTTCATGGCTCATTGCTCTGGTCATTAGACAATACCCTTACAGCAATGGGAGGTAGATGTCTAAGGAGATGGCTTGAAGAACCGCTGTTAGATGTTAATGAAATTGAAACGAGGCAAAATATAATATCCTTTTTTGTAAAAAATAGATCACTAAGGAAAATAATACAAAAGCTGCTTCGTTCTATGGGGGATCTTGAGCGTTTGGCTGGAAGAGCTGGAGCTGGTCAATCTGGCGCCAGAGATCTAATCGCAATTGCTGATGGAATAGAAAGGCTACCAAAAGTTTCAAAACAACTGCCTTTTGATGAAAATTATAGACCTAAGATTTTTGAAAGTTTAATTGAAATAGATCCAAAATTATTGGAGATTTCTAAAATGATTAGAGAAACAGTTATAGAAAGTCCCCCAATAAATCTTAATGAAGGTGGACTGATCAATGACGGAGTAGATAAATTTTTAGATGGTCTCAGAAATCAACTAGATGACCAGAAGGAATGGCTAAAAGGTCAAGAGAGATTAGAACAACAGAATAGTGGTTACAATAATCTCAAACTTCAATATCATAGGACTTTTGGATACTTTCTTTCTATAAGCAGGGCAAAGGCTGGAGTTATTCCAGAACATTGGATTAGAAGGCAAACACTTGCTAACGAAGAAAGATTTATAACTCCAGATTTAAAAGCAAGAGAAGGTAGAATTTTTCAATTAAAAAATCGTACTTATGAACGTGAGTATGAAATTTTTTGCGATCTTCGCAAAGAAGTTGGCAAATGTGCTGCTCAAATTAGAAAAGCAGCACGATCAATCGCACAGCTCGATTCATTAATAAGTCTAGCAGAAGTTGCCGCTATAAATGGATATTGCAAGCCTAGGTTAAGTAAGCCTCTTTCAAAGAATATAAATGAAATTATAAAAATAAAAGGATCTAGGCACCCCGTAGTTGAACAACTATTAGCAGATAAATCTTTTACTCCAAATGATGTAGAGTTAGGAGATGATACTGATCTCATAATCTTAACAGGACCAAATGCAAGTGGTAAAAGCTGTTATCTTCGACAAATAGGGTTAGTACAATTATTAGCACAAATAGGAAGTTGGGTTCCTGCAAAAGAGGCACATATGAGTATTGTTGATCAAATTTTTACTCGAGTAGGAGCAGTTGATGATTTAGCAGCAGGCCAATCTACTTTTATGGTAGAGATGTCAGAAACAGCTTATATATTGCATAATGCAACTAATCAATCACTCGTCTTATTAGACGAGATCGGTCGTGGAACTGCGACATATGATGGATTGTCTATAGCATGGGCTGTAAGTGAGTTCCTTGCAAAAGAAATTCAATGCAAAACTATTTTTGCTACTCATTATCATGAGTTAAATAATTTATCTAAAATTTTGTCAAATGTAAGAAATTATCAAGTGTTAGTCGAGGAAAAGGGAGAAGATCTTTTGTTTCTACACCATGTCGTTTCTGGAGGTGCCTGCAAAAGTTACGGTATTAAAGCAGCTCGTCTTGCAGGTGTTCCCCAAATTGTTGTAGATCGTGCGCAATCTGTCTTGAATAACTTAGAGAACAATGAAAAAACTATAGATAATGACTTAAAGCCACAAGAAACGGATAAAGCAAATTTACCTCATGCCGCATAAACAATTTAGATATGAAAGTATGATGCCCTGAGAAGAGCATTTACTGTTGCAGCAACTAAACTTGCCCCACCCCTAGTTCCAGAAAGTCGGATATGCGGTAAGCCGCTAGCAGCAAGTTTCGACTTGCTTTCTAAGACATTAATAAATCCTACTGGCATGCCAATAATCAAGCTAGGTGGTTGAGCCCCTTCATCTACTAAATCAAGCAAAGTATTTAATGCTGTAGGTGCACTACCAATCAATACAATTGGGAGAGGTTCTGAAGAAACTTTTGAAGAAATTTCTGACCACGCGGCTTTCATTCCTGAGGCAGTCCTGGTCAAACCCTCAAAATCCTTATCAGCAGTCCAGTCCAGAACACAATTAACAGGGGTTTTCAATGTCCTGCGAGCCATTGAAACGACAGCCGCTGAAGCCATATAAGTATCTGTGAGAACGGTCGCCCCAGCCAAAAGAGCATCCAAGGCAATATTGCAAGCGCCTGGACTAAAGCAAAGCAACTCTGCTAGAGCAAAATCTCCAGAACTGTGAATCAATCTCTCCAGAACCTGCTTTTGCAAAGCGTCTAAACCTGTAGAACCAAGCTGTTCCTGAATCAGCTGGATACTCTGAGAGAAAATTGGGTGATCAAAACTCTTCACTTTTCAACTGCACTAAAGGGACATAAGTCATCATCAAAGAGAAATTTCGTCGAATTCACGAATGCCAATCCATCTGATTTGGGGAGACGACATGGCAGGGCGAGAAAGCTGCATCAATGATCTCATTGAAAAAAGAATTGATCCAGCATGGAGCAGTCTCAACCTCACTCGTATAGATGGATCAGAGTGTAGTGAAGCCATCCAAGCTTTGGAAGAAGCCAGAACAGCACCTTTTGGTCTAGGAGAAAAGATTGTTTTAGTTAACAACAGTCCGTTTCTTAATGGATGTAGCAACCAACTAGCAAGTCTTTTTGAAGAAGCCATTACACTTATACCAACTAATACCCATTTGGTACTAATCAACACAAATAAGCCTGATGGTCGAATCAAGAATACAAAAGCAATACAAAAGTTAGTCAAATCAAATCTTGCAACCGAAAAAAGCTTTCAATTACCTAATATTTGGGATGAAAGAGGACAAAAGGAATTAGTCCAACAAATAACTGAGCAATTAGAGGTGCAAATAGAGCCTCATGCAATTTCAGCATTAATAGAAGCTATAGGAAATGACAGTATTCGTATTTTCTCTGAACTAAAAAAACTCAGTATTTTTGCCGAGACTGAACAAGCATCCAATAGTGGAAAAAAAGCTCCAAAGTTAATAACACATAAAGCTGTTAAGGACCTTGTAAGCGGAATATCTACTAATAGTCTTCAAATTGGCGATTCACTTCTGGCAACAGAAACTGGGGAAGCCATCTCAAGGATCAATTCTCTTTTAGATAATGGTGAGCCTGCGCTAAAAATTGTTGCAACACTAATTGGACAAGTGAGAGGATGGTTATGGGTAAGCCTATTAGAGCAAGAGGGTGAAAGAGATGTAAATGTGATCGCTAAAGCTGCAGGAATAAATAATCCAAAGCGCATCTATGTCATGCGAAAACAACTCAAGGGACATATGCCAGAATTTTTTTTAAAGCAACTAGGCCAATTGCTAGAAATTGAAGCTTCACTCAAAATGGGAGTTGACCCCAAGGATGCCTTCAAAGATGGACTATTGCGCATTATCTGAATAATGGTGCCCTCAAACTGAAATAATTAAAGTTCTTCCTCTAAAGCCAAAATGGCGCTACTGGTGCAAAAATTTGGCGGCACATCTGTCGGAAACGTAGAGCGCATTAAGGCTGTCGCAGAAAGAATTGCTGCTTCAAAAGAACAGGGTAATGACTTAGTCGTCGTTGTATCAGCAATGGGTGATACAACCAATGAACTCACTGCACTTGCTAAAAAAATTAGCGCTCACCCTCCTAATAGAGAAATGGACATGCTTTTGTCCACTGGAGAGCAGGTTTCAATCGCTTTACTTTCAATTGCCCTAAATGAACTCGGTATCCCTGCAGTCTCGATGACAGGAACACAGGTTGGAATAGTTACTGAGTCAGCTCATGGCAAAGCAAGGATTCTCGAAATAAAAACCGACCGAATAAAAGCGCTGCTAGAAGAAGGTCAAGTAGTTGTGGTGGCAGGCTTCCAAGGGACTTCACTAAGTAGCGGAGGTACAGCTGAAATTACTACTCTTGGCAGAGGAGGCTCTGACACATCAGGAGTAGCACTTGCAGCTGCCCTAAATGCGGATGCTTGCGAAATCTATACAGACGTCCCTGGGGTACTTTCAACTGATCCAAGGAAAGTTGCCGAGGCAAGGTTGTTAGAAGAAATTAGTTGTGATGAAATGCTTGAACTTGCAAGTCTTGGTGCAGCTGTATTGCATCCAAGAGCAGTAGAAATTGCTAGAAATTATGGAATTACCTTATTTGTACGTTCAAGCTGGAACAATGATTCTGGAACCAAGCTAACTAGTCAATCAAATCGACAAATAGGTCAAGAAGGACTAGAACTAGGTAGACCTGTAGATGGCGTAGAGCTACTTGAAAATCAAGCAGTAATAGCTATATCACACTTACCTGATCTACCTGGAATAGCAGCTCAATTATTCGAAGAGCTGTCCAAAGGTAATGTCAATGTTGACCTAATCATTCAGTCTACGCATCAAGGAAATAGCAATGATATAACATTCACTGTTGATCAAGAAAACTTAGAAAAGGCTCGTACACTTTCAAAAAGTGTGCTTCAAACAATTGGTGGGAAGATATCTGCTGAAGACAACATGAGTAAGCTAAGTATTAGCGGAGCAGGAATAATGGGTAGGCCTGGAATAGCCGCAACACTATTTGACACTATTTCTAGATCTGGCATCAATCTAAGATTAATCGCAACCAGCGAAGTTAAAGTTAGTTGCGTTATTGATAAGGATCTAGGCAATAAAGCGTTAAGAGCTGTAAGCTCTTCTTTTGAACTTAATGATCATCAAACTTTTATAAATCCAATTCAAGTTAATAACAACTGCCCAGAAGTTAGGGGGGTTGCCCTAGATACTGATCAAGCTCAACTGAGTGTTATACATGTTCCAAATAGACCTGGAACAGCAGCTTCACTATGTGCTGCAATGGCTGAATCATCTATAAGTGTAGACGCAATTGTTCAGTCTGAAAGACAGCATGAAGATGGTAGTCGCGACATAAGTTTTATCTTGAAAAAAGACAATCTTGATCAAGCGCAAAAAGTCCTAGGTCCGCTTCTCGCTCAATGGCCAGGAGCAAATGTGCAAGAAGGGCCTGCTATCGCAAGAATCAGTGCTGTTGGGGCAGGTATGCCTAATACAGCTGGAACCGCAGGAAGAATGTTTCGTGCAATTGCAAGCGCAGGGATAAATATAGCCATGATTGCTACAAGTGAAATCCGTACAAGTTGTGTAATTGCAGAAGAAGATGGTTTAGCAGCTTTAAAAGCCGTTCATAAGGAATTTAATCTAGATAAATAAACTTTAAAAGCTTTTACTGTGCTCCAGACATTCTTTTTCTTAACTTCTTGATCTTGTCTCTTATCTTCGCAGCTTCCTCAAAATCTAACTCTTCTGCAGCACTTTTCATTTTCTTTTCAAATTTATCAATAAGCTCTGGAAGAGCCTCCAGGATAATTGCTGAATCTGAATCGTCATCAATACTATCTACTGCTTTACCGACCACTTTAATAAAATCCTCTCCTTCAGAGTCTTGTTGCAACCTTCTTGAAAGTTCAAGAAAAGACAATATTGAATTACTTGCTTTCTTACCTGCAGGAGAAGGAATAATATCATTTTTTTTATTATAATCATCTTGGATATTTCGACGTCTTTCTGTTTCTGACAATGCTTTAGCCATGGAATCAGTCATTCTATCTGCATACATAATCGCCATGCCTTCAATATGTCTAGCAGCACGACCAATTGTCTGAATCAGTGACCTTTGAGCTCGCAAAAAGCCTTCTTTATCGGCATCAAGTATTACCACTAAAGATACCTCAGGAAGATCTAATCCCTCTCTAAGTAAATTCACGCCTACAAGAACATCATACTCTCCTAGCCGTAAATCCTGAATAATCTCAATTCGCTCAATTGAATGTATTTCAGAATGAAGGTAGCGAACCCTGACTTTATTATCTGCCAGATAATCTGTTAGATCTTCTGCCATTCTCTTCGTTAAGGTAGTAATTAAAACTCGTTGCTTTTTTTTTGATCTTTTACGTATTTCTCCCAGTAAATCATCTACCTGACCCTTAGTTGGACGGACTTCAACAACAGGATCAAGAACTCCTGTTGGTCTAATCACTTGTTCAACAATTTTGTTTTCACTTATCTCAAGCTCCCAGTTACCAGGTGTTGCACTAATAAATATAGTTTGAAAAGCCTTTTGCCAAAACTCATCACTCTTTAATGGTCTATTATCTGCAGCACTAGGTAATCTAAAACCATGATCAATTAATACCTTTTTCCTTGCTTGATCCCCATTATACATCGCTTGTAGTTGTGAACACGTAACATGACTCTCATCAACAACTAGCAGCCAATCTTCTGGAAAGTAATCTATTAAACATTCAGGTGGTGTACCTACAGATCTACCTGACAAATGTCGTGCATAATTCTCTACACCATTACAGTAACCCACTTCACTCAACATTTCTAGATCATACATAGTCCTCTGCTCTAACCTTTGAGCCTCTAACAACTTGCCTTCAATATTTAATTCGGCTAAGCGTTCCTTAAGTTCTTCACGAATTGCTGAAATAGCCTCTTTTAGTTTATCTTTTGGAGTTACAAAGTGCTTGGCTGGATATATGCTAATAGTTTCAAGGCTCTGAAGGATTTCTCCAGTTGTCGGATCAACATACCTAATCGCTTCGATCTCATCACCAAACAATTCTATTCGGACTAACCTATCATCATAAGCAGGCCCAATTTCCAAAACATCCCCTTTAACCCTGAACCGGCCTCGAGCAATATCATAGTCATTGCGCGCGTACTGATTATTAACTAATTTCCTCAGTGATCCTCTTAGGTCTATACTACTTCCAATATTAAATTTAACCGCTGCGTTTAGGTATTCACTAGGCATTCCTAAACCATATATACAACTAATAGAAGCAACAACAATCACATCCCGGCGCTCAAACAATGAACGAGTTGCAGAATGTCGAAGCATATCTATTTCTTCATTGATAGATGCAGTTTTCGCTATGTAAGTATCACTTACTGGTACATAAGCTTCAGGTTGATAATAATCATAATAAGATATAAAATACTCCACTGCATTATGCGGAAAAAATTCTCTCAACTCATTGCATAGTTGAGCTGCAAGAGTTTTATTATGTGCAAGTACTAAAGTAGGTCTTTGAGTTTGTGCGATGACATTAGCTATTGTGAATGTCTTACCTGTTCCAGTAGCACCCAAGAGCGTCTGATAGCGCTCATAATTATTAACACCTTCTACCAAGCGAGAAATAGCTTCAGGCTGATCGCCTTTAGGACTATAAGGAGAAACAAGGTGATAATTAGACATCTTTTTTTGCTATTCAACTAAAAATTGATCTTTAATGATTACATTAAGACTTCTTTAATAAAGAACATTAATGTTCTACTTTATAGGGATTTAAAGCTGGTTTAAATCACTACAAAGTAGAGGTTATTTTTACCTGAAGTGACTCTCTAAGACTTCTTATTGCTGCAAGCATTTCTAATTGATTATCTAATCGGTTTACCAAAGAGCCGACACCTACGCCACTTGCGCCAACCGCTATAGCCATAGGTACAGTGACCTCAGAAAGTCCTGAAGCAGTGATAATCGGAACGTTCGCCTGTGAGTCAATCAAAGCATTAGAAATCATTTTAGTAGCTGAAAGTGTAGGAACTGCTTTTTCAATCAATCCTTGAATGCCAGGACTAAGTGGCTCAGCACTAGTACCTCCCTCAGTTTGTATCAAATCTGCGCCCGACAAAATTAAATCAATGGCCAATTGACTTTGCTCTCCAAAAGGTAGTGTATGAGGCACTGTGACCGAAAGAACCACTTCAGGTAACAATTCCCTCGTCTGACGAGTTAACAGCAAAACCTCTGCTGCATCAAAAAAGCGTCCTTGTGAATAAAAAGAATCAAAATTACCTATCTCAATCATTGATGCCCCGGCAGAGACAGCTGGCGGGAAAAGTTCGGGGTCTACTGCGCTAACACAAACTGGAAGTTTAGATGCTTCTCTAGCGATCTCCACCAGACTGGGATCACAAGCAACATCAAGCAAGTCAGCACCACCCCGACCAGCAGCCCAGGCAATCTTCTCAACAGAAGACTTGTCAAAATTATTGAGTCCTGCAATGACTTTTAGCAAAGAGCGCTGATTCAAACTTGCCTGCAAAGACTCAGGTAAAGCATTAAGACGTGACATCTAAAAATTTATGGATAAACAAATTCTCCCATTGGCTAAGGGAAATAGCTGCAGACTGTCATCAGGTGGGTAAAACTCATACCTATGAACCCGTCTTGCGATAGCTCCCAAAATTGGAGTCCATTTCACAAAAGACTTCATGAAAGCCTCCTGGGTAACCCAAAACAACTCCCTCGAGGCGCAGCACTCTTGATAGCTGTATCTGGGGGACAAGATTCAATGGCTCTTTTAGGTCTATTGATAGATCTCCAACGAATACATAAATGGAAACTTCACGTTTGGCACGGGGACCATGCATGGCATCCCAAGTCAAAGCAGATTGCTCAAGAGCTCAAAAATTGGTGCGAAGCTAAAAAAATACCTTTCTTAGGAGATCGGGCAAAGGCTGGAACAACTAGTAACGAATCTTCAGCACGAAATTGGCGCTATCAAAAGTTGGCCTTATCCCTCAACAAAATTTGTTCTTTAAACATCTGTGAACATGTTTTAACAGCTCATAACGCAAGCGATAGAGCAGAAACACTTCTACTCAATCTTGCACGAGGTACAGACCTTGCAGGGTTAGGGACTTTGAGAAGTCAAAGACCTCTTGATATTTCTAATTTTGGTGAAAAAGTTCAACTAGTTCGACCAATGTTGATATTTAATAGAGAAGAAACAAAATCAATATGCAATGAACTAAATTTACCTATTTGGATAGATCCATCAAATCAAGATAACTGCTTTCGAAGAAATCTTATTAGGCATAAAATAATTCCTCTGTTTGAAGAAATTCATCCAGGTAGTAGCAAGCGAATCGCCTCACTGGCTGGAAGGCTAGCAAATTACAGAGATGACCAAGAAAGTATGGCTTTATTAGCGATTTCTGCAGTCGATCATCCCAAAGGCCTCTGCAGGCAAAAGCTACTAAATATGTCCACTACATCCAGAGCAACTTTATTATCTATTTGGTTAAAAAAAGCAAATGCTCCAGCGATATCATCGAGACAACTTTTAAGTATTAGTAATAGAATTGGTGCTAAAAAACCTCCTGGGAGAATATCTATAGCTAAACATTGGGAAATAAATTGGACTCGAGAACTTGTTGAACTAATTCCTAGTCAAAAATAAACACTTTTCACATAAATATAAACCACAACCATTGATCTTGTAATCTCAAGCTACTGCTGAACGCCGACGTCTGGTTCTTCCTGATGGTATTTCTGAATTTTGTTCTGTGTTATCACTCTTTGAGTTGAAAGTTTCTTTTGGAGATGATCCATTAGTTCCAGCAATAGAAGAAGAATTTACTTGGGTAGTAGCAGAATTGCCGCGAGCATTTCTAGAGACTTCTGGAGTCCTTTTAGATACAACTCTAGAATTAGATGATTCTGAATTGGTCTCTATTCGACCTTTATAAGCAGCAGTCCCTCCTGGAGCTGGTTGTACCAGGCATAAAATTAATGGTTCTATTTGAAGTTCACGTCTAATTCGTCTTGCTAAACCTACTTCTACTTCACGTTGAATACCCATCCAATCAACCTCAGGTGCTCCACCACCAACATGTCTAGCTAGCTGCTTCCAACGATTCTCCAAAACCCAACCAATCTCCTTTTCAGTCCAAAGTGACATTTTCCGAGCATCAACTGTAGTGACTACTCCACGTAGATTTACTCGAGGTGGAGCGACCATAACTCCATCCGTACTAATAGGTGCCAAGACTGTAATCACACCATCTTCAGCTAACTGTTGACGTTCTTTCAATACTCGGGCATCTACAATCCCATTCCGAGATGCATCCAATAATTCAATTCCAGCCTTAACAGGCTCACCCTTCTGAATCGAATTAGCAGTTAGTTGTACAACATCACCATTATCAAGAATAAGAATATTTTCGGAAGGTACCCCCATAGATTGGGCACTTTTACTATGACAAATTAACATGCGATGTTCACCATGAACAGGAACAAAATATTTAGGTTTTGTTAAAGCCAACATCAACTTCTGATCTTCCTGAAAACCATGCCCAGAAACATGAATTCCTTCTGCCTTTCCATAAACAACTTTAGCCCCAAGCATCATTAATCTATCAATTGTATTAACTACAGAAATCGTATTGCCAGGAATTGGACTGGCCGAAAAAATTATCGTATCAGTAGTTTTAACTTGAACATGTTGATGATCTCCACGAGAGATTCTGCTCAATGCTGCTAAAGGTTCTCCTTGACTTCCTGTCATTAGCAAAAGAGTCTCACGATCAGGTAGATCGCGTATCTGCTTAATAGGAACAAATAAATCATCTGGAGCTCTCATATATCCAAGTTCTCTAGCCTTAGCAATTACATTAATCATCGACCTTCCAAGCAAGCCAACTTTCCTGCCATTCTTAATCGCCAACTCTAATATCATCGAAACACGATGAATGGAGCTAGCAAAAGTTGTGACGATTACTCTACCTTCAGCCTGAGATATATGTTTATCTAAACAGGGAAAAACAGTCCTCTCAGAAGGACAAAATCCTGGAACCTCTGCATTAGTAGAATCACTAAATAAACATAAAACACCTTGCTCACCATAATGAGCAAGACGAGATAGGTCAAAATGTTCACCATCAACAGGTGTATGGTCAAATTTAAAATCTCCAGTAAAAACTATCGTTCCAACAGGCGTAGTAATAGCAAGAGAAAAACTATCTGCCATTGAGTGGGTATTTCTAATAAACTCGACTGAAAAATATTGACCTACTTTAACTACATCTCTAGGTTGAACAGTTTGGATTTTTGTTCTATCAGTTACACACGCTTCCTCCATCTTCCCTTGAAGCATTGACATGGCTAGACGGGGGCCATAAATAACAGGGATATGAAAATGTTTAAGATGGTGAGGAATACCACCAATATGGTCTTCATGTCCATGAGTAACTATCATGCCACGAATACGGTTTTGATTTTCTCGTAAATAACTTGTATCTGGCATAACAACATTGACACCATGCATTCCATCACTGGGGAATGCAAGTCCTGCGTCTACCAACATCAAATCATCGCCATATTCAAACACACAAGTGTTTTTACCAATTTCATGAAGACCACCTAAAGGAATTACTCGCAGCTGAGGTTCTTTAACCTTTACTGAAGAAGATGTGGTTGTGCTGGAAGTGGTTTTGTTGAAAGAGTTTGCCATAGTGAAAAATAAGTATAAAAAGAGCTAACAGAGAATGAAAGATAAATAGCACGAAATGCAGAATTACCTTCTTATGCGCGCAAGCGTCAAGTCTGACGCAGCGAAACAAGAATTTGAGACAGAGATTGTTTCATTGAACTACTTAAAGAGGTCAAAGGACTACGAGGGGGACCAACAGGCCAACCATTTAACTCGAGAGCTGCTTTTACAGGAATTGGATTTGTTGTAGCAAATAACGCCTTAAATAATGGTTGTAACTGCTCGTGATAACGGAGAGCAACTGATGGTTGCCCACTTAAATATGCTTCAATCATTGCTTTTATGCGTCTACCAACTATATGACTCGCAACACTAACCACTCCAACAGCCCCTACTGCGAGCATAGGCAAAAGCAAGCCATCGTCACCGCTATAAACAGCAAGCTTGTTACCACATAGCAGCCTCAATTGGGTCACTTCATCAGTTGAGCCACTAGCAGCTTTGAAACTAATAACATTTGAGCAATCCATTAATTGTGCAACTGTACTCGGTGCCAGTACACATCCTGTTCTGCCAGGAATGTTATAAAGCATCAAAGGCAAATCAGGTGCAGCTTCTGCAACAGAGCGAAAATGCCGCAAAAGACCTTCCTGGGGAGGCTTGTTGTAATAAGGAACAACCACTAAAGCACCATCAGCCCCAGCAGCAGCAGCAGCAGCTGTCGCCTCTACGGCCTCAGCAGTACTGTTGCTACCTGTTCCAGCAAGAACCTTCACGCCTGGGCCAACTGCATTGCGAACAACCTCAAGTAATGCATGCTGCTCCTGCCAACTAAGAGTAGGTGACTCTCCAGTCGTTCCACATACAACAATTCCATCGGATCCTTCAGCTACCAAATATCTTGCTAAACGTCCCGCCAAAGCAAAGTCAACAGAACCATTCTGATCAAATGGAGTAACCATTGCAGTTAGCAAGCGTCCAAAAGGTACAGGAGATAACTCAGCTACTGAACTCATGAAGACCTCAACAAAAGTTCAGCAATTTGAATTGCATTTAAAGCCGCCCCTTTCCGAATTTGATCACCACAAAGCCAAAGTTCCAAAGAATTAGGGTCACTAATATCTCTACGAATACGACCTACTGCGACCAAATCTTTACCAGCAACATCAGAAGGCATGGGAAAACGATTAGAAGCAATATCTTCGATAATTTCTATGCCTGATGATTCATTCAATATTTTACGAGCTTCATCAACAGAGAAAGTATGTTCAAATTCAATATTTACGGATTCTGAATGCGCACGTAAAACGGGAACACGGACACAAGTAGCACTTAAACGAAGGCTAGGAAGAGACATGATTTTCCTGGTTTCATTAACCATCTTCATTTCCTCTTCGCAATACAGATTCTCTTGTAAAGGAGAATTGTGCAAGAACAAGTTAAACGCTAAAGAATAAGGAAGAACCTTACTTTCTGCTGTTCGACCTTGTAAGACTTCTTGGGTTAAATTTTTAAGCTCATCCATAGCTCTAGCACCAGCACCACTTGCTGACTGATAAGTGCTCACTATGACTCTGCGCATAGGAATGCGCGCTGCAAGAGGGGCAAGCACAAGAGTAAGAAGAATTGTGGTGCAATTGGGATTTGCAATAACCCCTTTATGCATAGATGCTGCAGATGGATTTACTTCTGGTACTACTAGAGGGACATCTACATCCATACGAAATGCACTCGAGTTATCAATCATTAATGCCCCAGATTCAGTAATGGTGTCCCTCCAATTGCGAGAAATAGAACTTCCCGCAGAAGCAAACACAAGGTCTACTCCTTCAAAAGCCTCGTTAGTAGCAGCTTGAACTGTAAGAGTTGAACCATTAAAGACTTGAGCTCGTCCTGCTGTACGTTCAGACGCCAATAATCGAAGCTCTTTGATAGGGAACCTACGCTCATCTAATAATCGCAAAATCTCTTGACCTACTGCACCAGTGGAGCCAAGTACAGCAACAGTAAGTGAGTGATTAGGTAAAAACGTGTTAGTCAACAAATTTTGGGGTCAGCTATAACAGTTAAAGGGTCGATCCGTACATTGATCTGAATTCCTCGATGCACTTACCCTTTATGGTTCTTCAAGTCAGAATAGTAAAGCCACAATACTTTTCCAAGGATCGACCCACGCTTCCTTAATGTGTTGAAGATCTAGATCAATAACCCCGATGGCTGCGAGCACCTTGAACATAAAAACTGAAAGTCGGCCCAAGAGCCGTCTTGCGATTGAAGTGGAGATACC
>QCFS01000012.1 GCA_003278365.1 Prochlorococcus sp. AG-363-M17
TTAACGCAGTCCATCGCTGGTACTGGGCGTCTGCTTGCAATAGTCCTGGATGGTCAATCCATTAGTGAGGCAAAAGTTGGGGATCAGTTTCGTGCGGCAGGAATTACAGGAGGAGCAGCAACAATTAGTGGGGGTTTTGATGCAGAACAAGCTCGGGATCTTGAAGTTCAGATAAGAGGAGGTTCTTTGCCTTTGCCGGTTAAGGTTCTTGAGGTCCGAACTATTGGTCCAACTTTGGGAGCAGAAAATATTCGTCGCAGCCTGTTTGCAGCTATTGGGGGCCTTGTATTAGTTACAATTTTTATGTTGGTCGCTTATAGACTAGCTGGCTTTGTTGCTGTTGTGGCTTTAAGCCTTTATGCACTTTTTAATTTAGCTGTCTATGCGTTGCTTCCTGTAACTCTTACCTTGCCTGGAATAGCGGGGTTTATACTAAGTATTGGTATGGCTGTAGATGCGAATGTACTTATATTTGAAAGGCTTAAGGATGAACTGAGAAGGGGAAATACTCTTATTAGATCTATAGAGAAAGGTTTCTCTGAGGCCTTCTCATCAATAATTGATGGTCATTTAACAACTTTGATTAGCTGCTCTGCTTTGTTTCTTTTGGGGACAGGATTTGTCAAAGGTTTTGCAGCTACTCTTGGTATAGGAGTTTTCTTAAGTCTCTTTACTTCATTAGGCTGCACTAGAACTTTATTGAGATTTCTAATGGGTTATCAATCTTTAAGGAAACCCAATAATTTTTTGCCCACAAAGCAATTGCCAGCTTCTTCATAAACTATGGATAATTTCAGCTCCTCAGTAACAACAATAAGACAATCTCCTCGGTTGAAAATATGTAGAAACCGTCGAATTGTTTGGATTATCTCTGGACTTCTTGTCTCTCTTAGTCTCGTAGGGATTGTTCTTTCTATTCTTAATCCTTCAATCAGAGCTCCCTTAAGGCCAGGGCTTGATTTTACTGGAGGTACTCAGATTCAACTTGAACGTACTTGCAGAGATGAATGCAGTTCGATAAATACAATGACTATAGAGAGAAATTTAAAAACGATAACTTTACTAAAAGAAGAAGAAAAAGATGCTCCTAGCCTTATTAATTCACGTGTTCAGGTTCTTGATCAAGGTAAATCAATTGTATTGAGATTGCCTTTCCTTTCCGCGTCTCAAAGTACAGCTGTAATAGATAGTTTAAGTTCAATATATGGACCATTTGATGCTGGTGCGAAATCGGTTGAAACAATTGGACCAAGTTTAGGAGGACAATTGCTTAGGAGTAGTTTGGTCTCCTTATTTGTTGCATTTGCTGGGATAGCTTTTTATATTGCTATTCGCTATGACCGCCTTTACGCTTTTCTAGCTCTTATAGCACTTTCTCACGATTTGATAATAGTTAGCGGGATTTTTGCATGGCTAGGGCTGATCCTGAATTTAGAAGTTGAAAGTTTGTTTGCTGTATCTCTACTTACGATTGCAGGTTATTCTGTTAATGACACAGTTGTTGTTTTTGATCGTATAAGAGAAAAGAGTTCTGAAAACTCATCTTTAAAAATCCAAGAAAGAATAGACAGTGCCGTCTCAGCCACACTTACACGAACTTTATATACTAGTGGTACAACCTTACTTCCTTTGTTGGCATTGATATTCTTTGGAGGCTCTAGTCTTTATTGGTTCTCTATTTCACTTTCCTTGGGTGTAATTATTGGAAGTTGGTCAAGCATTGCTCTTGCCCCTTCTTTACTTAGTCTTAGGAATGATAAACAAACTGCTCAAAACCTGGAACCAAGCAGTCCTTTGCTTGATGAATAGGCTTCTTCGAATATTTCCAAGATCTCTAGAAGGTTGGGTCCCAATATTATTACTTCTGTCAGCAATTTTAGATTTAAACAGAGAGATCTATCTTATTTTTGATAATTTTACTTTCACAGCACTTATCTATGCTTTTAAGAATCATACACCTTCAGTTTTAATTATATTTCTAAGCCCTTCTATTATTAAGAGGTACCGAAAACTATAACTGGTAAAAGTCTTTATAAACTTAGGAAATCACCATTTGTCGAATATCTCGAGTACAATTACTCTTTGTATAATTACTTGTAATACAACAGCGAGAGGTAGTGCTATTAGAACGCCTGGAAGTCCTAGTAATGCACCAAGACTAAGTTGAGATGTAATAGCTACTGTAGGAAGTAAATTTACTGTGCGTTTCAGAAGAAAAGGAGTGAGTATAAATGCCTCAATATTTTGTATTGCGAGTCGAAGAATAAGAACTTCAATCGTCAGAGTAGGTGAAATAAGTATTGCTACTCCTAGAGGTAGTAAAGTAGCTGTTATTGGACCAATAGTTGGTACAAAAGTTAGTAGGCCACAAATCAAAGCACTTAACAATGCTAGGGGAACTCCTAGCAATAGAAGTCCTGCCCAAGTCATTAAAAATACACTTAAAGCAGAAATAGTCATGCCTGTTAGCCAACCCCCTAGGGAAGCCCTGCATTTGTCTAAGAGTTCCTCTACTATTGATCTGCCTGGTTTAGGGGTGGCATAAATTAATATTTTTCGATGTGAAGTTGGATCAAGTGCTAAAAGGATTGCAAGAAGACTGATTAGGAGTAATTGCACGATGCTATTTGCGGCACCCCCTGCAAAACCTATTAGGCTTTCTCCAATAGGTTGTAAGCCATCCCAGCTGAACTTATCTGGAATAAAATCTTGTATATTCTGTAGTCGAGGCTCACTAGATAATATTGACTTTAGCTTTGCAATTAAGTTTGGGAAAAGAGTCCCTAGTTCATTTGCCTGACTTATCAGCTCGGGAGCAAGAAGGAAGTAAATAAGGCTCCCCCCACTTATTAGTAAAAATATTGCGACTGTAAGTGCAAATGATCTTGCAATCGGAACTATTGATTGAATTTTTACTATAAGAACATCAAAAGCAACAGAGAGTACGATTGCGCCAAAAATGATTAATATTACCCACCTTAATTGCCAAGCAAGTAAGGATGAAAATACCATTGTTGAAATTACTAAAAAGTATTTAGCATTCATTTAGCTAGACGCTCCTTCTTCCAGGGGTCTAGAAGATCATGGATTACTATTTCGCGAATAAGGACTTGTATTACTACTGCAAGTGGTAATGCAAGGAATAGGCCTAAAGGACCGAATATAATAGCAAAGATAAATTGAGCAGTTAGTGTTAACCCTGGAAGTAATTTTACTTGGTGCTGCATTATTGAGGGAGTTATAAAATAGCTTTCTAGATTCTGAATTAAGATATAGAGACCCATTACACCCACTGCTTTCCATGGAGCATCCAATAGAGCTACAGAGATTGGGAATATTGTACTAATCAAAGGGCCTACATTTGGAATTATGTTCAAGACTCCCGCTAGAAGCGCATTGGCCATAATTAATTTTACTCCTAATATCCATAGTCCAATCCCTGCAAGTATTGCTACACATATAGAACTGATTAATACTCCAACCATCCAATAGCTTAAGGATTCTGCACATTGTTTAAGTATGGAACGTGCTCTCCGCCTGTAGAAAGATGGTACTAGTTGGATTATAATTTCTTGATAGGCTATTGGTTGGATTGATATCATTAAGCCTACTGCTATTACAAACAAAAATTGAATTAGACCACTACCTAAGTCACCAGCAATACCAAGTAATTTCTGTACTCCTTGACTCACTCCTGACGCAAGAGAGCTGCTATCAGGAAAAGGAATGAAGTTGTTTTGAAGAACTAATGCCTGGTCTAGTGTTTTTGTTGAATCTTCGCCGTAAACTAAAGTAGTTATATTGCTAATACTATTTATACATATTGCCCATAGTTCTCTTGCCGCTTCAGGTATTTGTTTGAGTATTTGTTGGAATTCTTCTATAAAAGGAGGAACTAAAATTGCTAATATTACACATAGCATTAATGAAAGTCCTGTAAGACATATTGTTAGTGCCATAGCTCTTGGTATTTGACATCTTGAACGTAGTTGCTCAACAAGAGTGCATATAGCCATAGCTAAAACCACACCTGCAAAAAGATGTATAAGTACTTCTCTAAGATTCCATAGAAGTACTCCAGCTGCGAGTAGTACTGAAAGAGATAGCCATTGAGAGAACTTCACTACTTTTTAATTCAAATATTAATTTCCTGTTTCGGAGTAACCCAGTCCGTGTGACTGGGCATATCTTTCTGCAAAACGCATGAAACGTTGAAAATCTATCTCAGATTTCCAGCTATAGACAGCTTCAATAGCACTTGGAGTCCCATTTACAAATCTAGCTTTCACTTCACGTGTAACTAGTTCACCTTCTTCGTCAATGAGAAGCATTCCAGAAATCTCGCCCATTTTTTCTGGCTTTAATGCTTCTGGCTCGTCGAAGGAGAAGAAGGCTTGGCCAGTACGGCCATCTTTGCTGCGCGTCAGTCGAATTTCAGGTACGGAGGGTTCGTCTGTTCCTCGGAAGAATTGGATCGTTGCAAAAGAATTTGAATTTGACACTTCGACTCATTCTCAAGATTATCTATTGATCTTAAGAGGGAGCCTTTTGAGTTGAAGGACCAGAAAGCTTAATTTGCTTAATTGACTTTTCCAAGATTTGTCTAGCTGCCGCAGATGTTGTTAATCCTGATATGTCTATGCATAGGTGGCTGGGGGATTTAGATAATTCGTAGTCATAACAACGGTCGTAGTAATCGAGAATTTCTTGACAAGCTTTTCCCCAGTCTTCTTTTGCAATTGCATCCATCGCCTTGGAGGTTCTTTGAGGACCTAGCCTTTTGCTTATTCTTTGCGTGGCTTCTTGCAGGGCTTTTATCCCATATGGGCTGTAAACCTTAATAAGTTGGACTATTCGTTCATCTTCGCTGCGCATTATCTCAACTATTGGAGCAGACTTCATTTGCTTAAAGAGATCATGAGGTATACGACATTTTCCTAATAGAAGACTCTCTGCCTCTAGCCATATTTCCTTGAAATGATTATTTGATAAACAATCAAGTTCTTCCGCAAGCAAATTCTCAAATTGTTCGTTAGTTGGTTGACTTTGTAGTCCTAATCCACCAAAACTGCTTCCACGATGATTGGCTAGCCCTTCTAGGTCGATTACTCCAGCATGCTTTTCTTTCATGATCTTGAGAAGGTCCGTTTTCCCAGTTCCTGTTCTTCCTCCAAGAAGTATTAAAGGGAGTCGGCTTTCGAATCTTTGCAATACCCACCTTCTATAGCTTTTGTACCCTCCCTCAAGTAACACAGGACCTAAACCAATTAGGTCTGCGAGCCAGGCCATGCTGGACGATCTCATGCCGCCTCGCCAGCAATAAATCTTTATGGGGGTTGCGGAGGGGTTTTCAGAAGCTTCTTGTTTTTGTTGGGCTATTTTCTTGAGGGCTTGAGATAATTTCTCCATTTTTGGACCTGTATATCTGAGCCCTAATTGGATTGCTTCAGTACGACCGCTGTTCTTATAAGTAATCCCTATCTCTTTCCGCTCACAATCACTGAACAATGGAAGGTTAATTGCCCTTGGTAAATGACCTTTAGAGAATTCACCGGGACTTCGAACATCGATTGTTGGACCTTCTGAATGTCGGAATTTTTCGATGGTGAATTTAGAAGTTTCTCCCATGCCTGACATAGTGGGTAAAGACCGAGCCAAAGAGAGATCGGTTCTTCCTATGGTCTCTGCTACTTCTCCTTCTAACAACCTAAGTATTAATGAGCTTCTTGAGAAGCTCAGATCCGGTTCGCCCCGACAAAAGAAGAGCTTGATAAAGCTCTTCGAGGAAAGATCAGGTGAGATAGCGGCTTTAGGTTCTGAAGTGTTTACCGATTTTGACCCTCAAGGTGATAACTGGGGGCCAGGTTGGATCTTGCAGGTTTTGCGAAGACATGAACCAGAAGCGTTAGAAAGGCTTTCTTTAGGAAATACTTCTGGGTGGTACAAAGCCCCATCATCCGTAGGTATTGATTATTGGCCTTTGCAAAAGGAATTATTAAATGAGAATTTTGAGGCTGCTGATCATTTTACAAGTGCTGTTCTTAGGAAGTTAGCTGGCACTGCTGCCGAAAATAGAGGATATGTTTATTTCAGTGAGGTGGAATCAATGCCTGGAATTGATCTTGTAAGTCTTGATCGCCTATGGATTGCTTACTCACAGGGAAGATTTGGATTCTCTGTGCAAGCACGCATTCTAAAGGCTTTGAATGGGCGATATGACATGCTTTGGCCTCGCATAGGTTGGAAGAGGGAGGGCGTTTGGACAAGGTACCCTAGTGCTTTTACTTGGAGAATTGATGCAGAAGAAGGTCATATGCCCCTTGTAAATCAACTAAGGGGTGTCAGGCTTATGGATGCAATACTAAATCATCCATTTTTAGTGAACCGTACTTGACTTTTCTTTCAGGATGAGTTCTTTTATTCTTACTTTATGATCACATGATTAAGAATATAAAAGGAAATCAGTTTAAGCGTCTTGGAATTCATTCTCTAGATTTATTTGATATTAATTCTTTAATTAACTCTTATTCAAGAACTGTCTCTTGGTCGGATTATTTCCTTCCATCGACCCTCCAGTTGTCCTCGTTCCTTAAGTTGTTACTTGAGCCAATTGACTGTAAGGAAACCTTCATGAGACTTGAACTAGGGCTTCAAGAGGCATTGGTGAATGCTGTTATTCATGGTAATAAAAACTCACCGGAGAAATATATAAGAATTAGGCGAATAATGACACCAAATTGGTTTATCTGGCAGATTCAAGATCAAGGTTCTGGTGTGCCTAAGCGATCAAGAGTTGCTTCCCTTCCTAACAGCTTAGAAGCTACTAGCGGTAGAGGTCTCTTTTTAATACATCAGTGTTTTGATGACGTTCGTTGGAGTCCTAAGGGAAACAGATTGCAAGTCGCTTTTCGCAGGGATAATTTTATTTCCTAGTAGGGCATCCGGGATCTTTGAGCTCACCGCTCAACCATTTTTTTGCTTGATTTAAAAGTTCCTCTACGTCTGCATAATCTCCGCCTTGTAGTAACTGGAGCATTGCCGATGTAAGCATTTCAGCAGATCTTCTTTCATGGTTTCCTTTTAAGGAATGCCAATTCTTATCATTAAGACTTAGCTTTTCATGTAATTCCTTAGCAAGAACTTTTGCTTCTTTGGGCCATTCGGTTTTTCTACTCATGACTTGTTAATCATCTTGAATTTGACATTTTTGGGCTATCCATACCTTTGTCATAAAGAAAGACTTATTAGTCACATTTTCAAAACCACTCTCATAAAGCCTTGTCTCTATATCGTCGTTAATGTAGTCCCTGTAGTAGGGCTCATGAAATACTTTCTCAAAGTTATTTAATACAACATTGTAATTCGGAGAGTCTTCCATCTGAATAGAGTCTGCAATTATCAGAACACCTCCTGGCTCTATTACTCTCCAGCATTCATTTAATACATTCTGACGTGCTTTCTTAGGTAATTCATGCAAGAGGTATACACATGTTACTGCTTGCATGCTTTCGTTTGAGAATGGCAATTGCTCAGCATTCCCTCTTATCAATTGTGTTAAAGGATAATTGCCGGAATTTAATGTTCGATTCGCTTGTCGTAAATATGCGGAGGAAAGATCTATACCTAGCAATTCTACTTTTGGGTTTGCCCTTCTTATTTGCTTTAGGGTTCTTCCTGTTCCAGTCCCTATGTCAAGAATTTTCAAGCAGGATGTTTTTCGAAGTCTAAAGTTCTCCAAACCTTCTTTTAGAGGAGCTAAAACACGTCTCCTCATTGCATCTGCTGTTCCATTGAAAAGTATCTCAACTTGAAGGTCATATAGGCCTGCAGAGTGATCACTTAGATAGCCATCAGTCTGATGGTGGAAGTTTTGCAAGTAATAGGAAGGGTATTGATCTTTATCGATCTCTTCGGGGATGTCATGCACTGTGTTGCTTTTTCGCCTTTCCCAAGTTGAGGGAAGATCAAGCCAAACCAATGGATAACGACCTATCCATTCAAGCCATGGGGCCTCAAAAAGCTGTGCCTTTGGGTAAATTCCTTCCTCAGCTTCGAGCCAGTCCAACTTCTCAAGAGCTTCTACTGATCTCCTGAGCTCTAAGAGTAGTTCTCTTGAAAGGGGTTCTAAGTTTGGGACTGCTGATGGTGCAAGTATCTCCATGAGCTTTGAGCTAATCCCTTTGTGTGCCAAACCAGCAAGCCCTTTGCTGGTTTGAAGGGTTTGATATGCAAATTTTGTTAGGTAGGATTGCGCCATGAAGTTGAGCTTGCTAGTTGATTATTCGTAATTAAGACGTTGTTTGGTTAATTCTAAGTTAAATGATCAATCTATGATGGAATTGTAGGGAAAATAATGTATCAAATATATTCAGGCTTGTTCATGTTTGTTTAGCTTATATTTTATCCTAATCACAGTGTCTCAAAATAAGATCATTAGCAACCTCTTGAATGTCAATCCAACTGTGCTGCGGTTCAATCCGATAAAGATCCTCTTTGTTGTTTTTGATAAGCTCTACGACATTACGAGCTTCTTTACATAGTGCATAGTCGTTATTTGCTTGGGAAAATTTATATATAAGATCAAGATTTTTATTTATTTCATCTCTTGCAACCTTTGCGCTTTCATTACGGGATTGATGAGCAGAAGCATTGATATAGAAATCCAGAGTTGAATTAACTGAAATGAACATCAATATCAATAAAAGCTTTTTATACATCTATGAATTTCTTGCTATTCTTGACAATATTATATTAGCTAAAAAGGATAGCATGGTTTTTATTGATAAATCCTAAGGGATTTAATATCTGGCGTGATAATTTTACCTTTTGTTTTTCAAGACTTTAAAAGGATTTCGATGAATTGAATAAATGTAAAAGATAGGCCTGCTTAAAAGCAGGCCTATCTTTTATTTTATGCGTCGTAATACATTACAAATTCGTGCGGGTGAGGTCTTTGTCTAAGTTGTTGTACTTCTTCGTACTTAATTGCTATCCAGTTGTCAATGAAGTCCTCAGTAAAGACTCCTCCTTCCGTTAAATAGTTTTTATCAGACTTCAATGCTTCTAGTGCGCCATTCAGGGAAGATGGAACAGTTGCTATTGATGCAAGCTCTTCTTCAGGTAATTCAAATAGATCCACGTCAACTCCATCACCTGGATCAATTTGGTTTTTGATCCCGTCAATTCCAGCCATCATCATTGCGCTGAATGCAAGGTAAGGATTAGCCATTGCATCACCAGGTCTGAATTCGAATCTCTTTGCTTTTGGACTTGGTCCTGTTAATGGAATCCTGACAGCTGCAGAACGATTACCTTGTGAATAAACAAGATTTACAGGTGCCTCAAAGCCTGGTACTAGGCGCTTATAGCTATTGGTCGTTGGGTTTGTAAAGGCCAAAAATGACGGAGCATGTTTCAGGATTCCTCCTATATACCAACGAGCAGTTTGAGAGAGATTTGCATAGGTCCCTTCTCCAAAGAAAAGTGGTTGGCCTCCTTTCCAAAGACTTTGGTGAACATGCATTCCTGTTCCATTATCATTGAAAACAGGTTTAGGCATAAATGTTGCAGTTTTCCCATACTTTCTAGCAACATTCCTTACCACATATTTGTAGGTCATTACGTTGTCTGCAGCACTAATAAGTTCGGCAAACTTCATTCCAAGCTCGTGTTGACCTGCTCCTGCAACTTCATGGTGGTGCTTC
Source organism: Prochlorococcus sp. AG-363-M17 (assembly GCA_003278365.1). GTDB lineage: Bacteria > Cyanobacteriota > Cyanobacteriia > PCC-6307 > Cyanobiaceae > AG-363-P08. The sequence continues at coordinate 9,705 of QCFS01000012.1, forward strand.
TCTATTGGTATACCCAATTGACCCATTTGAAGTAACATTTCAGAGCGAATATCCTGTGCTGTGTCATTAGGAGCTACTGGAAAGTAGCCTTCTTTTATTTGTATTTTGTAAGCAAGATTCCCCCCTTCTTCAATGCGGCCTGTGTTCCAAGGAGCTTCAATTGTATCAACATTGTAGAAGCAACCTCCTTCACTTGAGTTGTATCGGACATCATCAAATATGAAGAACTCAGGCTCAGCTCCAAAAAAGGCAGTATCAGCCAAACCGGTACTAGCCAAGTGATTCAGAGCTTTTTGGGCAAGTGATCTAGGACATCTTGAATAGGGCTCCCCGCTTCTTGGTTCTTGAATTGAACAAATCAAGCTAAGTGTTTTATGTCTATAAAAAGGATCTATCCAGGCAGTGTTTGCATCTGGAACCATGGCCATATCGGATTCATTAATAGCCTTCCATCCGCGTATTGATGAGCCATCAAATGCAAGACCTGTTTTGAATGATTCTTCTTCCACCATGTCGGACGTCACGGTCAGGTGTTGCCACTTGCCGTGTAGATCAGTGAACTTCAGGTCAATTAGTTCAATGCCCTGGTCCTTAATTTGGCGGAGGACGTCCTGAGATGACTTACTCATTGCGAAAGTGCCACTTCATCAATATTTAAGTAACAGAAACTAGATAGCTCAATAGGATCTGTTTTGTATCAATAGGTACCTTTTTGAAAGGCTTTCGTCTTTTTTACGTTTTCAGAGGAGTTGAAAGGCGTTCCCCTACAGTGCTTCACAAGAATTTGTTGGATCCTTGAAAAATCTATTTTTGGCGTTGCAATCTCTCAAAGATTTTCACGAGCTGAAATGTGCCTGTTTAGGCTCTTTGGAATTAATGCTCAAATCCTGAATTTTGGCAATGCAGCAATACCTGCCTCAGGTCTTAGAAAATCGCCAGAAAGGCCTAAAAGCTATTTCCACTCCAGAACGCCTTTTGCTTGGCCCTGGACCTTCAAACGCCCATCCGGACGTACTGAGGGCGATTGCAAGGCCACCAGTGGGACATCTTGACCCTTTCTACATTGAGTTAATGGGAGAGGTTCAGGAGTTGTTAAGGCATGTCTGGCAAACTCAAAATCGACTAACGCTTCCAATGAGTGGTACTGGCAGTGCTGCTATGGAAGCGACAATTGCAAATTCTGTTGAGCCTGGCGACAAGGTTTTGGTTGCAATTAAGGGTTATTTTGGTAATCGCTTGTCAGATATGGCTAGTCGTTATCAAGCCGAAGTTGTTCATATTGAAAAGGAATGGGGTCAAGCTTTCTCTTTAGATGAAATCGAAGAAGCTTTGGTTCTCCACCGTCCCGCAATCCTTGCGATGGTTCATGCCGAAACCTCTACGGGTGTCCTTCAGCCTATGGAGGGTATAGGAGATCTTTGCCGTAAATTTGATTGTCTTCTACTGCTTGATACAGTTACCTCTCTTGGAGGAGTTCCATTATTTCTTGATGAGTGGAAAATAGACTTAGCTTATAGCTGTAGTCAAAAAGGTCTTAGTTGCCCTCCTGGTCTCGGACCGTTCTCGATGGGTCCGAGAGCCGAAGAAAAACTTACAAAGAGGAAAGGAAAAGTCCCTAATTGGTATTTAGATGTTTCTTTGCTTAATCAATATTGGGGTAGCAATCGTGTATATCACCATACAGCTCCAGTGAATATGAATTTTGGTATTCGGGAGTCCTTAAGACTTTTGGCTGAAGAGGGATTGGAAAATTCTTGGAATCGTCATAAAGCTAGTGCTAGTAGGCTTTGGGATGGTTTAGAACGTTTAGGTCTTCGGCTTCATGTTGATGAAAGCTTGAGGCTAGCAACTCTAACTACCGTTGTTATTCCTGAAGGTGTAGATGGTAAAGCATTCTCCAATCATTTGCTCAATAAGCATGGTGTTGAAGTTGGTGGTGGATTGGGATCCTTAGCGGGTAAGGTTTGGCGAATTGGATTAATGGGATATAACTCAACAGATGAAAATGTTGATTATATTCTTAATTTATTTGAGATGGAGTTGCCTAGTTTTCAGAAGTAAGACGTCGTCGTTTTCTGAACCATTCTTGTAATTGACTTTTAGCAACATCCTCCATTATCCCTCCATAAACCTTCATCTTGTGATGAGCACTTTCATGATCAGACAGATCAATTGTGCCTCCTAGACCACCTCTTTTAATGTCATGCGCGCCATATATGACTTGTCCCATTCGGGCTTGGATTAATGCACCTGCACACATCGGGCATGGTTCAAGGGTGACAATCATTGTGCAGTCATTGAAACGCCAGTCGCCCTTTACAAGTGAGCCTTGTTTTAGAGCAATAAGTTCTGCATGCCCTAGTGGGTTTTTGTCTGTCGCCCTTCTGTTGTTGCCTTGCCCTATGCACCTGCCGATGTTATCCAGAACTACTGCACTTACTGGGACCTCTCCTGCTAGTCCAACATGAGAGGCTCTCTTTAGAAGAAGTTCCATCCACATGTGGACTTGTTTCTCTGTCAGAACAACTGGCTTACTCAAGGGTCAATTTTGTAGTTTTTCTGATTATTGAATGCTATTAAGAGCGAGAATGTTATCTGAATAAGATTAGTTCTTGGTTAGTACTGCACAAATCAAGCCTGTAACTACCTTGACGGCCTTTGCTTCGTCGGATGAGTTCGATCCGAAATTGCAGAGTTTTTTGCATGAGGCTTGCTCGCAACTATGTAAATGGCTTGGAGATGCAAGTAATAGAGGTCCATTGCCTTTAGGAATTTCTTTTCCTAATCGAGTTGCCCCTAATCAACATGGACTGTCTGCTGATGAATTGCTTGGTCAGCTAAGGCTGATTATGGAGGGTTCTTATCAGCCGTCTCATCCTGGGGCGCTAGCGCATTTAGATCCACCTCCTTTGACTGCTTGCATTGCTTCTGAACTCATTTGTGCAGGCCTGAATAACAATCTATTAGCAGAGGAGTTATCACCAAGCCTTTCTCGATTGGAAAGAGACTTGTGCAGATGGTTCGCTAATTGTTTGGGCTTGCCTTCTACTTCCAGTGGCGTTGCTGCTAGCGGTGGCAGCTTAAGTAACTTAATGGCCCTTGTTGTTGCAAGATATCAAGCTGGACTAAATAGTGATCCTAAGGCTGTTGTTATCGCTAGTGCAGATGCTCATATTTCTTTTGTAAAGGCTATTCGAGTAATGGGATTGATGGATGATGCTCTGGTAATGGTCCCTACTGATGCTAATGGCATAATTCTTCTAGATGAGCTAGATAATATTTTCAATGAATTGAATAAGAAAGGACGTAAGTGTATTGCTGTTGTGGCTACCGCAGGTACGACTACACGTGGAGCGATAGATCCTTTGCAGGACCTTTCAGCTTATTGTTCAGGAAAAGGTGTTTGGCTGCATGTAGATGCGGCTATAGGCGGAGTTTTTGCGTTGTCAGAAGCTACTTCTTCTTTGGTCTCGGGTATTTCTAAAGCGGATTCCGTTACTTTAAATCCTCAAAAAGTTCTTGGTATACCGAAAACATCATCATTGTTATTAGTTGCTCAGAGCATTCATTTGAAGCAAGCATTTTCGACTGGATTACCTTATATGGAACCTGCATGGGGCGAGGCTCATGGAGGTGAAATGGGACTCCAAGGATCTAGAGCTGCTGAAGTCCTAAAGCTTTGGTTGGGTTTAATGCAACTTGGAGATGAAGGTATAAGTGAATTACTAGAAAGGGCAATAAAACGTCGTTGCTATTTAGAGGAAAAACTAGACTCTCTAAAATTTAATATAGTTAGCGGTCCTTTACATCTTATCTCCTTTAGTCCAAAGGGAATTGATAGAAATGAAGCATCAAAATGGTCAGCTTCAACTAGGAAATCTTTGTTGGAAAATAACATTATGCTTTCCAGGCCTTTTTATCAAGATCGTTATTACCTAAAAGTTGTTTTAGGTAATCCTCATACAACAACTGCTCACCTTGATAAATTAACCGAACTGTTGGGACAGTCCTTAGTTGAATAAAAAATGACTCAAAACTCTAGATCAGGAAAATGGATAGCACTCATTACTGGTGTCTTTTCAATCTTAATAGGATTTATTTATTTGTTATTAATTACTCTCCTTGATGCTCGGGGTCAGATGCTTCCACCCCCTCCCGAGGCAATGGGCGTGGTGGGAGTTGTCGTTTCTTTTCTTTCTTGGTAAGTGGTTCAACAACCCTCCTTATTGCAATTTCTAAGAACTTTTCCATGGATACTTTTCGACGGTTCAAGTCATAATGTTGCTGAACAACTTCTTGTATTCCGCCATCTCCCCAGTCTTGATCTTGCTCGAAGTAGGTAACGAAAGTTGCTCCCGCAACTTTCGTTAGCCATGCTGCTGCGACACCTTGAATTACTTTGCTTACAAGCAAAGTTGGGAGGCTAAGGCTTAGTGCACTCCCAATAATTGACATGCTTCCTTTGACTACGCCAACACCGGCAATTGTCCGCCCTACAGAAACTGCTAATTCTTGTGCTCTTTTACGAGTTAGTGTTACCCCATATATTTTTGCTACCTCCATAACCATTTGAGCATTAACTGCAGCAGTCCCTAAGAGGTCAACTCCTGGGAGTGGTGTCGCTCCGACTACTCCACCAGTTATCCAGCTATAGCGATCTATGCAATTAATAGCCTCTCTATGTCGTTGCTTACTTAACAGTTCTCTCCCTGAATCACCTAGATGTCTGCATTGGAGCAGAATGTTGTCAGCAAGAAGTTCTTCGCCCTCAGCATGAAGAACTATCGCAAGTCTATTAATAAGGGAATTGATTTCTGCAGGTGGTTGCCAAGGATGCTTGCCTGGGCGTGGAATGGATTGAGGTGCGGCGCTTACTGGTATGACATCTTCTGGTTGCAATAAGCCTCTACATCTAGCTTTTATTAACGCAAGGAGCCTCCTTTCTTCTTCTTCTCCACGTAGGTCACATTTATTCAGAGCTATTAAAAGTCTTTTCCCTAGTCCACTAAGACTTTCAATTATTTTGAATTCTGATTCTCGTAAGTCTCCATCAACCACTACTAACATCAAATCTGCCCTGCTTGCTTGACTCCTTGCATGCTTCTCTCTATCAAAACCTTCTCTGCCAGCCTCAAGGATTCCAGGTGTATCTACTAACTGAAGACCACGATCAAAGTTTTTTAGCCTTAGACGATAAGATTTGCTTTTTGTTGTTGAACCCATTGCTGAACCAACCTCCCCGACGATTTCATTAAGCAATGCTCTTATAAGGGATGTTTTCCCACTTGAGCCACTTCCGAAAAGCACAACTGCAAGATCACCACGTGCTAATTCCTGTGCAACACGATGCTTTTCTTTTGTAAGTGCCTCTCTTGTTACCTTGTCTTGAAGTTGTTCAAGAATTCGATCAATACTCTGCAGGCTTTGTTTAGCAGCTTGACGCCTACTGTTTGGAGGAGATATCGGTATTGATGGATTTTTGCTATTCCAAAATCTTTTTAGCTTTGTGGTTTTCCACCAGGAGCCTCCTACTTGGATGGCTACTGCTATGAATATAATTATTCCAAGAAGTAGGATAGGACTTACTAGCCAATAAGGAAGAAAGAACTCGAGGGAAAATCTTATTTCATTTATTATTCGAAGAATCATTCCTATGATTCCTCCGATTATCAGCAGAGATATAAATACTCCGCATAGTATTAGAAGTATCCTTTTACGTGGCATTAGTTCATTCTGTATGCATGCTGGTCAATTTTGATTGTGATTGGGGCATCTTTTCATTTACGCTCGCGTTTCACTACGACGTTCCATTAGAGCATTGATCCCAAAACATATGATGGCAATATTTATTGCGATATCAGCAATATTAAAAATGGGAAAACTTATTGGAACTAACTCAAGAAAATCTGTAACTCCTCCCTGAAACCATCTGTCAATTCCATTTCCGATGGTTCCACCAAGTAATAGAGCCCCTCCTAATGCTTGGATTAGAGGGAGTGGTGATGATTGCAATATCCAAATAATTAAGAGGATGCTTACCGCAAAGCTTAAAATTCCTAAAAGTAACGTCGAATTACTAAATATGCTAAATGCTGCCCCAGTATTTTTTATTAGTCTTATTTGAATTAGATCAGGAATAAATCCTTTTGGCACCCCATTTGTTAAATAGTGTCTGGCCAAGACCTTACTTGCTTGATCTATCAGTACCACACAAATACTTATTAGAAGTGTTGGTTTAGAAGCTAGGTTTCGTTTCTTCATTCGATTAATAGTAGACGCCTTAGTAGAACAGAAATAACTCCTATGGCTGAACATAGGACTATTTGTGTTGGTAGTGCTCCGAGTGAATAGCTATATATCATTTCCATTAGATCGAAGGCCCATCTTTGGGAAATATGTCCAATAACTAGATTGCTAACACCAATTATGTGTAAGCAAAACAAGCCTGCTACTGCAGATAATGTTTGAGGTATTAATCCGTCCATGCCTTTTTGATTTGCCAACCTTCCACTGATCCAAGCGGCAGGAATAAATCCTGCCAAATATCCAAACCCAGGTGTTGCACCATATTCCAGTCCGCCGCCACCGTCAAAGATCGGAATATGTAATAACCCAAGTGTTAGATATGCCAAGGCTGCGATAACACCCGCTCTGGGTCCAGCAACAAGCGCACAGAGAAGTGCTGAAGGGACTTGCCAAGTCCCTGGCAGATTTATCAATATAGGTGGGGAAGAAATGCTTGGAACAAAAAATCCAACAGGAACCATTCCTCCTGCAAGAATGATCATTAGACCGGCTATTGCGCCACTCCAAGCAGTAAAGGCTTTCAAGGATGGATTACATCTAAGCCCATCCTGCAATAGGAATTAGAGGTTGACTAGCTCTTATGACTCTAAAAATTGGTGATCAAGTTAGTCTTAAAGCACCATTGCGCTATCTGAAGACAATTGATGCTATCCCAATACTTAGACCTCCAGACCTTGTCTCAACAGAGGAGATTGGGACGGTTTTAGGGATTAGATCAATTGGAATGGTTGAAGTTGTATTTCGCAGAGGTAAGTTTCTAATTCCTGAAGAAGAGTTGACTACTAACTAATCATTGACAACCTTCTATATAAATTTATTTCCATTCCAATATTCTGAAAGTTCTTTAAGTGCTTTTTTGGGACCGCTTAAACTTAATAAAGGTCTGTTTAAGTGTTGACGTGCAGTTTCCATCAGACTATCTCCTGTGATATTATCAATCTCTACAAGATTATTTCTATCATAGTTTCTTGATAGACCAAAAGCTTTTAATTGAGCCTGTCTTTCAGCACGTTGTGATGATGTTTGAGAGCCATGAGCTAATTGACCATAGAACTTTGCCTTTGCAAGTGAAAGTTCGCCATTTGTCAGCTGTCTTTCTTTTAATTCTTTCCAAGATTCCATAAGTAATTTAAGTGTCAAAAGAGCTTTTTCTTCACTAGTAGATGAATTAAGAACAAAAGGTGAACTATGTTCTCGCGAGGGATGATGCAGCCCTACGTCATAAGCTACCCCATGTTCTTCTCTTAATTTACGAAAGAGTAAACTTGACATTCCCGCGCTCAAATGTGAACCGATCAAACGAAGTAAAAGATCATCATTATGACCGTGAGGAATAGTCGACTTGCCTAGCATTATTACAACCTGATTGGTATTAATTTCAGTCAGATGTATGTCCTCTATTAGAGATAATCCTTTGTTGCTCTCCGGATGAATTGGGTCGTCTGATTTGTTAATCACTTCTCTCTTTGAGATGTAGTTAAATGGCTCTAATTCTAAAAGCCTATCTGATATTTCTTCTGCTGCTTTACCGGCTATAACAAGTACAGAAGGGCGCAGATTCAGTTCCTCAGCAATTGGAACTAGTTTGTCACGATCGATACATAGCAAATCATTTGTATGCCCCATGGGATCATGACCATATGGACCAGACTTATACGCAAGTTTACGCCAACCGTCAAAAGCAAGATGAAATGGATTTTCCTTTTGTCTTTGTAAAGCTTGAATGGTTAACTGACGTTCTAATAATATTTGATCTTTATCTAAGTGAGGACTCTTTATCATCCAACCAAGAATTGGTAGAAGATTTAAGGCATCATTACTAGAGCATTTAAGGCTTACAATTAATCCATCTTCATTTACATCACACCTTAGACCTGCTCCACATCCTTCAACTAGATCTGCTAAAGATATGTTGTCATAAGGACCACATCCTCTACTTAGTAATGCTCCAAGCATGTGATGTAAGCCTTTTTGTCCTTGAGGGTCAGAGCGACTTCCTTCCTTGATCCAAAGCTTCGCAGCAATAATTTCTGTTGATATCGATGGCATTACTATTAATTCGAGGTTATTCATAATATTTATTTATTTGGTCTTGCTATAAGTGTGTAGCTGTTTTCTGGTTGAAGGAGTGAAAAGATTCCTTGGTTTAACTTTTCATGACTCCAATATTCAATATGCTCAAGAGGTTGTAGCAATGTCTGATCACGTCCCCAAAGAGAATGACTTCCTATTAAGGCCGCTACTTGTGCTGATGCTTCCAAATTGAAATATAGACCATTTCTCACTAATTGGGTTGCTCTTCTAAGTTCTTTTGCGTTACTAGTTAATGTACAACTCTCCTTAAGAAGCTTTTGAATTTCTCCCTCTACCTTTTCTAAGTTATTTTCTAAACAGCAAGCTTCAAGAATTACCAAGCTTCCTTGTTCTAGAACTGTTAAATCCATTTCTATTGATTCAACTAACCTTAGATCTTCACGAAGTTTCTGTACAAGTCTGCTCCTTCTTCCTTCAGCAAGAATAGAAGTAGCGATATCTGCTCCCATTATCATTTGCTGATTGCTTGCTGGAGGAAACTCCCATGCCATTAATAACCTTGCCGACTCAAGTCTTGGTATAAAGAGTTCCTCTTTGTCTTTCTTAAATGTCAATACTTGTGAATTAGATGAGGTCGAATTAATATCTAAATCCTTATTACTTAATTCCGCAAGTTGAGATTTATCTAGTGACGCATCAATGCCTTTTGGTATGTTTCCTGCAATAACTATGCAACAGTTTTTCCCAATGTATTGGCGATTATGAAAGGCCCTCATTGTTTCTGGGGTGCTCTTCTTAAGACTTTTTTCTTCCCCTAGGATAGGTCTGCCGTATGGATGATTTCTCCAGCAATTTCTTAATAGCTCTTGGAATACTTGCTCATCTGGTTGGTCTTTGGATTGTGCAATTTCTTCTAGTACCACTTCCCTCTCTAGGCAATAGGCTTCAGGATCAAATGCAGGAGATAAAACCAGGTTTAATAAAAGGTCTAAGGCTGCAAATGCAGCTTTAGGTGGAACAAGTACAAAAAAATGCACATCATCAAAGCCTGTTGCGGCATTGCTGCTTCCTCCAAGAGTTTCTATTTGAAGATCAAACTCACCTGCATCTAGGGTGGAACTACCTTTGAAAACCATATGTTCAAGAAAGTGAGCAAGTCCTTCATCCCCTGAGGTTTCAAATGCACTACCTGCTCGACACCAAAGATCTATGCAGGTAAGAGGCGCTTCAGGTATTGGAGCTAAGACACACTTGGCTCCGCTCTTAAGAGTCCAATGATTCAACTGTGTTTCTTTGGTACCTCTTCCTTGAGCTTTTTGACACAAATTCATTCTGATTGTTTTTGCAGCTGTGGTGCTTTTCTCTTCAATTAGTGGTGGGCAACTTCATCCTCTAGTGGAGTCTCTCGCATCGGTTGTAAAGACTAGGAGGGGGCAATTGCCAAATTTGACCTCGCTGCCTGCAAATATTGACTTCATGGAAGTTGAAGGAACCCTTGAAGGAGAGGAATTGTTCATCTGGAATGAAATGCACTGTTGCCAAGGATTAAGAAAGTTACATCTAGAGATAGCAATCCTAGGTAAAGGTCTTCAGATTCTACATTGTGTTTTCTTCCCTGACCCTTGCTTTGACCTCCCTATATTTGGAACTGACGTTGTAGTGGGTCCTTCAGGTGTTTCTGCCGCAATTGTTGACATTTCACCTGTTTCTAGTCAACTCTCTAGTTCTTTAGAAGCTTGTTTGATGAACCTTTCAATACCGCCTTTTCAGCAAGTAAGAGAATTACCGGCATGGGGTTCAATTTTCTCACCCTTTGTTAAATTTATCAGACCTTCCTCTAAAGAAGAAGAACTTCATTTTTTGCAATTGGTAGATGATTACTTAAAGTGCTTTAACTCTGAATTGTTAAAGAACAGTTCAGAGTCTTCTGATTCAGAGTCTTCGATTAAGAGGTATCATGGACAATTAAACTATTGTCGAAAGCAGAAAAGCAATGACAAGACAAGACGCCTTTTGGCGAATGCTTTCAATCCAGTTTGGGCGGATCGCTATATAAACGAAGTTTTGTTCGACGAACCATTAGGCCTTTAATGAACAAAAAAATCAGATTTTATTTACTTCTAGCTATTTCAATTTCTTTGCCGATTGCCTTAGCTTTATTTGCCCTAAGGAGAGAAAGCAAACCCCTTACTTCTCGGGATCATGTTGAGGTAGTACGTCCTCTAGAGGCAGTAGCAGCGTTAGGACAATTACAGCCATCAGGAGATGTACGACGTTTGGCCGCACCTGTAAGTGGATTTGGTGGTACACCAAGGGTAATCAAATTAAATGTTTCTGAGGGAGATGAGGTTTATCGAGGTCAAGTTCTAGCAATATTTGATAGTCGGCCCAAAATTCTTGCCGATTTGGATGTGGTTCTTGCTCAAAAAGAGACGCTAGAGATTGAGTTTCTTATGAAGAAGAAAGAGGTAATTAGATATCAGGAAGCAGCTGATCAAGGTGCCACTGCATTAGTTGTTCTAGATGAAAAAAAGAATCAATTAGTATCTTTAGAAGGAAGGTTGAAACAAGTATCTGCAGAAGTAAGAGTCTTAAAAACGGATCTAAAGGATAGTGAGCTGAAAACTCCCATTGATGGAGTGGTTCTTAGAATTAATACTCAAGTGGGAGAACGTCCGGGCAATGGAGGAGTTCTAGAAGTTGGTGCAAATAAGGCAATGGATGCTCTAATTGAGGTTTATGAATCAGATGTAAATCGCGTTAGCCTTAACCAGGAGGTTGTTTTGACTAGTGAGAATGGAGGGTTTAGTGGATATCTTTTTGGACGTGTTGATCGAATAAGTCCACAGGTTCGTCAGAGAAAAGTCTTATCTACTGACCCAACTGGAGATGCAGATGCAAGGATTGTTGAGGTAAAGGTTCGTTTAGATGAATCATCTGCAGCTAAAGTCAGTCAGCTAACAGGCATGAAAGTTATTGCTCGCTTTAAGGAATAGTGAAGACTGGTTTTTTGAAAGATAGAAGTATTCCTCTCGCATGGTTGTTACTTACAAGGCAGCCAGTCAGATTATTAGTTGCACTTGCAGGGATTGGCTTTGCTGGAATTCTTATGTTTATGCAATTGGGCTTTCGAGAAGGTCTTTTTGATGCAAGTGTGACTGTCCATAGAAAATTTGATGCTGATTTGGTGATGATTAGCCCTCGTTCGATGAGCTCAATCAGTATGAGTGGATTCCCGAGGCGGCGATTAGTCCAAGCAATGGCTCATAAGGACGTATTAGGCATTACTCCAGTGAATTGGAACTTTCTGCTTTGGCGCAATCCACAAACGTTGGCTACAAGATCAATTCTTGTCTTGGGATTCGAACCTAGCGCTTCACTTTTTAATGATTCAGACTTGGCTTTAAAAGCACAATCCCTTAAAAACTATGGAAGAGTTTTGTTTGATGATCTTTCGAGAAGTGAATTTGGACCTGTAGCTAAATGGTTTAACGAAGGGAGAATAGTTGAAGCCGAGTTGTCTGGAAAAAGAGTCAGAGTTGCAGGTCTTGTAAGCCTTGGCCCCTCTTTTGGGGCTGATGGAAATTTGCTTACAAGTCGAGAAACATACTTGGACTTGCTTCCAAGTACACCGCCTGGAAGTATAGAAATTGGATTGTTAAGACTTAATCAAGATGCTAATCCTGAAAATGTTGCAAGTAAACTTAGAAATAGCCTCCCTAATGATGTAAAGATACTTACTAGAGATGGCTTTATAAATTACGAAAAGAATTATTGGAAAAGTAGTACTTCAATAGGTTTTATTTTCAGCCTTGGGGCAGCCATGGGATTCGTTGTTGGATCAGTTATTGTTTATCAAATACTTTATAGTGACGTAAGTGATCACCTTCCAGAGTATGCGACTCTTATGGCTATGGGTTATGGCCTAAAGAGTCTTTTAGGAGTCGTTGCTAGAGAAGGAGCTATTTTAGCGGTAATGGGATATATACCTGCATATTTATCTGGGCAGGCCTTGTATGCACTTGTGCGAAGTTCTACTAAATTGCCTGTTTCAATGGATCTAGAGAGAACAATTATTGTATTTATCTTAATTGTTTTTATGTGCATGGGATCAGCTCTTTTAGCTATGCGTAGATTAGTTGACGCTGATCCAGCTGAGATCTTTTAATTATTAATTTTTTGCATAATTGTTTACACCATGAATAACACTTCGGGAGCTACAGTAAGGATTAATAGCCTGAGTCATTGGTTTGGTGAGGGCTCAATGCGACGACAAGTTCTTGACTCGGTCTCTCTTGTAATTCAACCCGGTGAGGTTGTTCTTTTAACTGGCCCCTCAGGCTGTGGAAAAACCACCCTTTTGACTTTAGTAGGGGCTTTGAGAAAGATTCAAGCAGGTAGTGTTTCTTTGTTTGGGAATGAATTAAGTGGCTCAAATCGAAAGTTAAGACAACTCATTAGAAGGAATATAGGTATGATCTTTCAAGGACATAATTTACTTAGATGTTTAACAGCTGAGCAGAATGTACAGATGGGAGCAGACTTATTGCCAGGTCTTACATATAAAACACGCCGAAATCAGGCTCGCAGTTGGCTTAATGCAGTTGGACTGAGCGATCATCTCAGCAAACTCCCACAGGATCTCTCGGGCGGACAAAAACAAAGAGTTGCTATAGCGAGAGCACTGGCTGCAAGGCCGAAGCTCTTGCTTGCAGATGAGCCGACAGCAGCATTGGATAGTGTTACAGGCAGAGAAGTGGTTGACCTTTTGAAGCAATTAGCAATTGAGCAAGCTTCTTCTGTACTGATGGTGACTCATGATCCAAGAATTTTGGATGTTGCAGACAGGCTTCTAAAAATGGAGGATGGTCGTTTAATTACCTCTCTTAGTTAAGTTGGGGGTAGATCTATTGTTTAAACCATTTCAGCATGGCCAAACGAAGGAACCTTAAGAAGGAGAAACAGGAGCGCAATCGCGCTTATGCGAGAAAATTCAAAAAGCGCAAGCTCCGTAATGACGGTAGAGGAGAGGGTGCCGGAAATGGTGTGACAGGTACAGCTAATAATGGAGGGGCCGCTGACTGACCTTTCATTAACTCTCGTAGTCTTTAGAGGCTTAAATCTCTAATCTGTATTCATAAATTCTTTCTTGTTTGCGGATGTTCGCAAGCGTTGTTATACCCACTTACAATCGCCGATCGATCCTTGAAAAGTGTCTTTCTGCTTTGGAACAGCAGGTCTTGGCATCTCAAGATGATCAGTATGAAGTTGTTGTTGTTGATGATGGTTCTACTGATGGGACACCTCTTTGGCTCCGTGAAAACGCTTTAAGGTTTCCTCATGTGCGCTTGTTTGAGCAGGAACATGCTGGACCTGCCAAAGGAAGAAATTTAGGGGTTGATAAAGCTGATGGAGAAGTAATTGTTTTTATTGATAGTGATCTTGTTGTTACCAAGTCTTTCCTTGCAAACCATTTGAGGTCACTAAGTGCTTCCTGGCATCGTCGGGGAGACAGGCTTTGCTTTACGTATGGCTCAGTAATTAATACTGCAAATTTTGAACACCCGACATCTGAACCAAGTAAAATCCAGGATCTTTCCTGGGCATATTTTGCTACAGGCAATGTGGCTATAGATAGGAGCTTGCTCGAACAGTCCGGTTTGTTTGATACAAGCTTTTGTCTTTATGGTTGGGAAGACTTGGAGTTAGGAGAAAGACTCCGGCAACTTGGTGTTGAGTTGATTAGATGCCCTAAGGCAAAAGGTTATCACTGGCATCCTCCTTTAAAGCTTGAGGACATTCCAAAACTGATTCGCGTTGAAAAAGAACGATCAAAAATGGGACTTGTGTTTTTTCGGAAACATCCAACCACTAGGGTTCGTTTCATAATCCAGTTCACTTTGTTGCATTTACTCTTATGGGAGATGCTCACCATTGGTGGAGTTATCAATGAACGATCACTTAGACCATTGCTGGCTTGGTTGATACGTAAAGGTAGACCTGGCCTTGCAATGGAGCTTTTACGAATTCCATTGAATCGTATTGGTGTTAGAGCTCTTTTTCGAGAAGCTTCTTCAATTGGATTTTCCTAGCTAGGCAATTTGTTAGATTATTGGATCAACTCACAACGCACACCTGTCCGTTTCGGGTGATGTTGACTTTAAACTCTTAGTAGTTTTTCAACGTCCCAGGCGGGTGGAGGCGAACCCGAAACCCTAACAAACATGGCTGTAGTTACACTCTCCGAGATGATGGAGGCAGGTGCTCATTTTGGGCATCAGACAAGAAGATGGAATCCAAAGATGTCTCGATACATCTATTGCGCCCGGAATGGAGTCCACATTATTGATTTAGTCAAGACAGCTGTATGCATGAACAATGCGTACAAATGGACTCGCACAGCAGCAAGGAGTGGAAAAAGGTTTCTTTTTGTTGGCACAAAGAAACAGGCATCTGAAGTTGTTGCGCAGGAAGCAACTCGATGTGGAGCTGCTTACGTGAATCAACGTTGGCTTGGTGGGATGCTTACTAATTGGACAACTATGAAAGCAAGGATTGATCGCTTGAAAGATCTTGAGCGCATGGAGTCAAGTGGGGCCATCGCTATGCGACCTAAAAAGGAGGCTGCTGTTTTAAGAAGAGAGCTTGAAAGGCTCCAGAAATATTTAGGAGGATTGAAAGGAATGAGAAGACTTCCGGATGTTGTTGTACTGGTAGATCAACGGAGAGAAACTAATGCTGTACTTGAGGCTAGAAAACTAGACATTTCGTTGGTTTCTATGCTTGATACCAATTGTGATCCTGATCTTTGCGAGGTACCTATTCCTTGTAATGATGATGCGGTGAGGTCTGTTCAGCTTGTTCTTGGCAGACTAGCTGATGCAATAAATGAAGGTCGCCACGGCTCCAATGAATAGCCTGGCAACTATAACGACAATGCTCATTCATCATTCTTCGTTATCTTTTTCTGATCGACCTTTTTGATCGATCATAATTAGCAACTTTTTAAACCCTTTACTTTCATATTTCAAATGTCCGATATTTCAGCGAAGTTAGTCAAAGAATTGCGCGACAAAACTAGCGCAGGAATGATGGACTGTAAAAAAGCCTTAGTGGAAACTGGTGGCGATATGACCAAAGCAACAGAATGGTTGCGGCAGAAAGGCATAGCTAGTGCAGAAAAGAAATCTGGACGTGTCGCTGCAGAGGGGGCAATAGGTAGTTACATCCATACAGGCGCACGAGTTGGTGTGCTCCTTGAGTTGAATTGTGAAACAGATTTTGTAGCTCGTGGTGATTTATTTCAGGGCCTTCTTAGAGATGTGGCTATGCAAGTAGCCGCTTGTCCAAATGTTGAGTACGTGAATACAGATGAAATTCCTGAGGAAGTAGTTCAAAAGGAAAAGAACATTGAAATGGGTAGAGATGATCTTTCTGGAAAACCTGATGAGATTAAAGAAAAAATTGTTCAGGGGAGAATTGGTAAGAGATTAAAGGAATTAGCACTTATGGAGCAGCCTTTCATTCGTGATAGCTCTTTAACTGTTGCTGAGTTAGTTAAACAGGTGGCTGGACAAATAGGAGAGAATGTAAAAGTACGTAGATTCACAAGGTTTACTCTTGGCGAAGGTATTGAGGTTGAGTCCACAGATTTTGCTTCTGAAGTAGCTTCCATCTCCGGGGGTTAGATTTCACAGAATAGGGAGATTTTTTTGAAGCAGTACGACCCATCAGATCAACTTGCTCAACTTCGATCTAAGGGGAAGAGCTTAGCTAAGCTAATTTATGCAGATGAAGCTCTTTATTTGCAAGAGTTGAGGAGTTCTTTGCGTCAGGCTGTACGACACGCAATATTTCTCCTCATTACTGAAGGGAATCAAAACAGATTAAATAAATTGTCCTCTACTGCAAGAGATGCTTTTCAACATAAAGTTGATCACCTTATTTCTAATTGCAGTTCTTTGTTGACGATCGAACAGTTAATGGATTTAGTTCGAGAAATGGAAAGAGAACGTGAAATAAAAAAGAACGAAGCAAAACGAGAGCTTATCTCCAACGTTATACCTGACGATGGTTTCGATAATGATCCAGAGGGTTCTATATCCCTGAGTCTTGAAATGCCTCTTGACAACCCTGGATTTTATGAGGATGTTTTGAAATCTCTAGATCCACCACCATCCATAGACGACGACCACCAGATCACTATTGATCATCAAATAGATCTCCACCAGGACTCTGAAACTGAACAACGACGTGTCTCGGAAATAAACCACAGCGACTTTGTAAAGGATGCACCGCCCGTTGATGAAAGGGTTAAAGGTTTTGATGTCATCCGCTCGTTATTCGCTATGGCAGGAGAGACAATTGCCTCAAATATGTCTCCTGAGAATGATAAGGAATACTCTGACGATGAAAGATCTGATCAAAGTGATCTAGTTGAAGAAATCCCTCAAAGTCTTTTGCCTGAGGCACCCTTAGAGCTTGTCAGATGGTTTGACTCTCTCGAATATGCACTCACAAGAAGACTACGAAATCTTTCTCATGCGCTCAATGTTGAGCTTTTAAGAGCAGGTATTGTGAATAGTCTTTTGCCTGTTCCCCTTCTTGATGCAGCGCTCGAAGGTCAATTGGATTCTCATCAAGCTAGTTCTAATGTGTTGAAATTTTCTGTTCCTGTTCATTATTCAATGATGGATCAGGAGGGAGTTGAATTCCTTTGTATATTGCTCTGCTCTTCTGACATGGAATTTGATTCACCTCAATTACGTAGATGCCGAGCAAAACTTAATCGACACCAACGTTTACTTTTAACAATGTCTAGACAGCAGCAACATTGGCAGAAACGTCTTTTGTCTCAGGAGGCATACCAACAGTGGTTGGGGAATCCTTCAGGGGAAAAATAGATAATTCCTTCAACAAAATTCTGACACCTGAGCAGCTAGATAGTTTGCTAGATGCTATCCGACTTATGCAGCAGGCATTGACGTTAGAGGCAGACCATGACTTTAAAAATCTTCAAGGAAGAAAGGAATATTTTCACCAGTTTGTAACTCACCATTCTTCCGAACTGTTGAAGTTTCCACTCCCAGTTGATAGAAAAGAAAGTTTAAGTGAGATAGTTGAAAAGTTTAGAATCTATTCTTCAACGTCGCATTCGATGCGACGTCGGATGGTCATCGACTTCCGTAGAGCACTTAATCGTCTAGCTAAAGATATCCAACCACAAGAGCCAATTAGTCCACCTCAGTTAAGACATCAGCCTAAGGCCGGTGACTTTAATTCGCTGAATAGAAGTGGTGAGTCTTTAGGATTGCATAGTCCAATTTCAATTTTGAAGGGTATTGGTCCCAAAATTTCAGAAAAGCTTTCCAATATTGGGATCTTAACCATATATGACCTATTGCATCATTTCCCACGCGATTATGTCGACTATTCTGCTTTGCGGAGAATAGAGACATTAAAGGTAGGTGAGACTTCAACTATTGTCGCTAAGGTTAGGCGCTCTAACGGATTTACAAGTCCCAAGAATCGAAACCTATCTATTCTCGAACTTCAGCTTGAGGATCAAACAGGACGCATAAAAGTCACTCGTTTTTTTGCAGGTAGACGATTTGCTAGATCAGGCTATATACAGTCTCAGGCGCGTTTGTTCTCGCCTGGAGCAACAGTTGCTGTTAGCGGTCTGGTAAAGCAAGGTAATTATGGCATCAGTTTTCATGAGCCTTTGATTGAGGTAATGGAGAATCCCAGTTCTCCGATTAAGTCGGAAAATATCGGTCGCTTGATGCCTGTTTATTCTTTGACAGAAGGTTTGAAGGCAGACCGGTTCCGTAATTTAATTAAATCGATACTTCCGGTTACCCGAAAATTTGTCGACCCTTTACCACTAGTGACTCGAAAGAGTTTAGATTTGCTTTCTAAGAGTGATGCGATGTTCCAAATACATAAACCTGACTGCAATGAGTTATTAAAAGCAGCTAGAAGAAGACTTGTTTTTGATGAATTTTTCTATTTGCAACTAGGTTTTTTAATGAGAAGGTCTGAACTAAGGAGAAGCTCAGCTCCGACTTTAAGCCAATCTTACCAAGATGATAGTTTGGTTGATAAGTTTTTTAGACTTCTACCCTTTTCGCTTACTTCTGCGCAAGAGAGGGTCTTGTCAGAGATATATGGAGATATCTCTGGGTCTAAACCAATGTCTCGCTTACTTCAAGGTGATGTAGGGAGTGGAAAAACTGTTATTGCTATTGCCGCTCTTTTAGAAGCTGTTCAATCTGGTTGGCAAGGTGCTTTCATGGCTCCTACTGAGGTTTTGGCACAGCAACATTATAAGACTCTTTGCCGATGGCTTCCTCATCTTCATGTAACTGTTGAGTTGCTTACAGGTTCCTCTTCCTCTACTAGACGTCGACAAGTGATGAACGATTTAGCTAATGGATCTTTAAAAATTCTAGTAGGGACACATGCTTTGATTGAAGATTCAGTGAACTTCTCAAGACTTGGCCTTGTAGTGGTTGATGAACAGCATAGATTTGGTGTTCATCAACGTAATCTTCTGCTTCATAAGGGTCTTCAGCCTCATCTGTTAACGATGACTGCCACTCCTATTCCTAGAACTCTAGCTCTTTCTATTCATGGGGATTTGGATGTAAGTCAAATCGATGAGATGCCTCCTGGGCGAACACCTGTTGAGACAAGGATCCTCTCAGATGCTCAGCGCCATGAGGCTTACAAGCTTATTAGAGAGGAGGTTTCCTTGGGCCAGAAAGTCTATGTGGTGTTGCCTTTAGTTGAGGATTCTGAGAAAGTTGATCTCAGATCTGCGGTAATGGTTCATAAAGAACTTTCAAATGACATTTTCCCGGATTTACATGTTGGCCTACTTCATGGTCGAATGAAGAGTATAGAAAAAAAATCCATAATCGAAGAGTTTGCTACTGGTAGTTGTCAGGTACTTGTATCAACAACTGTTGTTGAAGTTGGAGTTGATGTCCCAGAGGCCTCTTTGATGGTAATAGAAGATGCTGGACGTTTTGGATTGGCTCAGTTACATCAATTAAGGGGACGAGTTGGTCGTGGATCAGCTCGTTCATATTGTTTGCTTATTAATACAAGCTCAAACTCACTTGCAAAACAAAGATTGGAGGTGCTAGTTCGCTCAACTGACGGTTTTGAAATTGCAGAAATTGATTTGCGGTTAAGGGGACCTGGACAAGTTCTAGGAACTCGTCAGTCTGGACTCCCTGATTTTGCTTTAGCAAGTCTGGCTAATGATGGCGAGATTCTGTCTTTAGCAAGAGAAAATGCTAAGGCTCTTTTAGAAGATGATCCTAGACTCGTTAATCACCCTAAGCTCCACGAACACCTTAAGGAATGCTGGCTTAAGCTAAGTGGAAATACCCACTTGAATTAACGTAATACTTTTCCACAACTTGAGACTCGGATGAGACTCAGTATTGGTTGTAGTCTTTGCTGTCTGTTGTGAGCTCTTTAAGTCACCTTAATGTTGGAAGTATGGCATTTAGCTTGAGTTTTTAAAAAGTCTCTCCTATGAATGATTAAACCTATTCTTTGCAGAGGGTCTGAAGGTTTTTCTTTTGATAGCGAAAATAATTTTTATCTAAAGTCTTGTCAGCTTTTTCTATCGGAATTCAGTCTTTGTTTTTACATATTTCACTGCTTTGATTTTTTGGCGAGATTATGTCTGTGGAAAAGTAGCCACTTACTGTGGAAATATGTAACGGATGTTTTTTGATATGAAGCCTTGGTCAGAAATATGTATCAAAGAATCTGGAGAGCCTTTTGCTGAGATTCCTTCTTGTCTTTTAAGGCTTTTGCCACATCCTTATGTTTCTAAAGGTGCGCCTTATGAAAACGGTGCTGATCCTTTCTGGCTTCGTGATGGGGTGCTGAAGCGGCTTTTGATTGCTCAGAAGTCTTTGGCCGAGAATTGTCCTGAATGCCAACTCGCTATTTTTGATGCCTGGAGACCTATTGCTGTTCAGCAATTTATGTACGATTTGGCAATCCATCAGGAATGTCAGATCAGAGGATGTCCTTCAATAGAGCTCTTGGGTGATCATGATCAAAAGAAGGTTTTAGAAGCTGTTCAGAATTTTTGGGCACTACCAACTACTGACCCACTGACTCCGCCACCTCACAGCACCGGAGCAGCGATTGATATAACGCTTGCCGATTTACAAGGAATTCCTATAGATATGGGAGGCGAAATTGATGCTATTAGCAACGTCTCACGCCCTGATTATTATATTCAAAAGTTACACAATGAAAAAATACCTAACGCGAATTTATTTCAGGAGAGAAGAAGTAACCTGGCAAATGTGATGAAGAATGCTGGTTTTAGTCAACACCCAAATGAATGGTGGCACTTTAGTTATGGTGACCAAATGTGGGCTTGGTTTAATAAGTGCTCTATTGCCATTTATGGCTCTTCAAGTCCTTTTTCTAGCAGTTCCATTATTGTTTGATCCCCTGCTTCATTTATATATTCACCTAGGCTACTCTCAATCTTACTATTTTTCCAACTTATTAGAAGAGGTGAAATAACTTGTTCAAGACTATCTAGTGACAGTCGTTGAATGTATGGCTTAGCAAGTCTTTGTAAATTAGGTGTGCCACCTAGCCATAGTTGATATTTATCGGCACCACTTCCCACAAGGCCAAGCTCTGCCATGTAAGGTCTTGCACAGCCATTTGGGCAACCAGTTATTCTAATTAGAATTGACTTGTTTATTTTAAACTTCTTAAGTAGGGTTTCTATCCTGTTGTTAATTGAAGGTAGATATCGCTCTGCTTCAGTCAATGCTAAACCACACAAAGGTAGTGCTGGACATGCTAGAGAGTGACTTAAAGCCTTGCTTTTTTTGCCTGGATATTCTATTCCTATGTTTTTGAGTGCCGTTCTTATACTTGAAAGTTGACATGTACCTATATTGCATAGGAGTAGATCTTGATTTGGAGTAAGTCTTATTTCTAATTGATATTTCTTTATTATTCTTGTCAAACTTCTTTTTGCCTCACCTGAAAGTCGACCAGCTAAGAGAGGTATCCCTACAAACCATATGTTTTTTGATTGTTTATGCCATCCTAAATAGTCTTCTAGTCTCATTATCGGTTCGGTCTTTGATTTATGTATTTTATGTTCGAAATAGTTTCCTAATAACTCTTTGCGAAACCATTCTATTCCCAGATCATGTATCAAATATTTCATGCGGGCATGGCGTCTTAGTTTTCTATCTCCATAGTCTCTTTGTAAAGCAAGAATTGATTGAACTAAATCAAATATATGGGCAGCCTCTACGTATCCTAGTGGCTCGGCTATTCTTGCAAATGTTTGTTCGTTATTATGAGTGCGTCCCATCCCTCCCCCTACGTAAACATTGCATCCTTTTAAGGAGCCTTTCGGGTCTGTAAAGACCACTAGACCAATGTCTTGGGTGAGGATATCAATGGAGTTATCTCCAGGAACTGTTACTCCACATTTGAACTTCCTTGGAAGATATGTTGAGCCATAAAGCGGTTCTGAACTGTTACCACTATAGATTTTGCTAGTTGCTTGTCTTTTCCTTGCCTCTAAAACTTTCTTGCTTGGATTGATTTTATAATTAAGATCTCCATCGACCCAAAGTTCTAGATAAGCATTTTGTGCTTCGGTTGGACTGAGGAGATCGGCTATATCATTAGCCAGTTGTCTTGCTGCGGGATAACTTCCTTTTTGATAGGGCGCAGCTGGCGCCATTACGTTTCGAGAGATGTCACCACACGCTGCAAGCGTTGATCCCATTGAACGTACGATCGTATTGATGACTTCGTGTAGATCTTCTTTCTTTACACCATGCATCTGAAATGCTTGACGTGTCGTAGCACGTAAGGTCCCATTCCCAAGTTTCTCAGAGAGTGCATCTAAGGCTATAAAGAGATCAGGAGAAATCTTCCCGCCAGGACTACGCAGTCTCAGCATCATTTGCCAATGCTTCTCTTTACCTTTTTCCCTTTTATCTCTATCATCTTGCTGATAGCTTCCATGAAACTTTAATAATTGCCCAGCATCATTAGTGAAATCATTGCAATCATTTCTTAGCTCAGAAGCTAGTGGCTCCCTTAGATAATCACTGTTGGCTTTTAACTGCTCAAATTTGGTGGGTTCGGAGCCTATGGCAAGGCAGGGAGAAAAGACATTTTGAGCCTGATCAGGCAATTTTTCCTCACCTTTGTTCACGATGAAAAAATTACTCCTTTTACACCGTACTAAAAGCACAATACTTTTTAAGCACAGGTTTCAATAAAGTATGTAGATGCTGTTTCTTGGCGATTGAACACATTCCTTCTTGAGATCGGGACTGAAGAGTTGCCTGCGGATTTTGCCCGCCTTGCTTTGCCGCAGCTTGAAGAACTAGTTCTTCAAGATTTAGCCCAAAAGCGTCTTTCACATGGCCCGATTACCTGTAGCAGCACTCCGAGAAGGATTCTGCTTCTTATCGAAAACCTCGCGAGTGCTGCCGAGGATCTAGAGGAGCTTCGTAAAGGACCTCCTGCAAAACAAGCATTTAGTAATGGGTCGCCCACTTCAGCAGCAACTGGATTTGCAAAGAGTCTTGGTGTCAGCGTTGATGAGCTAGAAGTAAGAGATACGGAAAAAGGACCATTCGTTTTTGCAAAACTTCTTACAATCGGAGCTCCTTCGGGAGAACTCCTTCAGGCTCGGATCCCGATATGGATAGCTAGTCTTCAAGGAAGACGTTTTATGAGATGGGGTGATGGTGATAGAAGATTTTCCCGACCTATAAGATGGCTCGTTGCAATGTTGGACGAGGAATTAATTCCTGTTTCCCTTGAAGGTTCAGACCCAATTATTTCTTCTGCCAAACAAACTAAGGGACACCGATTATATGAAGATGATATATCTATAGAATCTGCAACTACATTTTTTGATCAACTTAAATCATCTGGCGTTGTTGCTGATAGAAAAGAAAGAGGTTCTATAATTAAAAATCTTATTAAGAAAAGCGCTGAGAAACTTTCGTGTGAGCCGGACCTTCCTATAGAACTTTTTGAGGAGCTTATTGACTTGGTTGAAGCCCCTTTACTTGTTCAAGGTGCTATCCCAGACAGATACCTAGATTTACCACCTGAGGTACTTAGCACGGTCATGAAAGTGCATCAGCGTTATATACCCCTTTACAAAAGTCATGCGAGTAAGGATCCATTGGAGTTAAAGGCAAGAAATATTATGTTGTCTCAATTTCTTTGCATAAGTAATGCTTTACCATCTTCATCAGAAACAGTAAAGTTGGGCAATGAACGTGTTTTGAAAGCAAGGCTTGCTGATGCAGAATTCTTTGTTAATGCTGATAGATCTGTAAAAAGTAACTCTCGTAGATTAAAACTTGATGATGTCACATTTGCGGAAGGATTAGGCTCCTTATTGGACCGTGTAAAAAGGATGGAGTGGTTGGTTAATACTTTTCCAGAATTTGCAAATATAGCTGATTTAGATTTAGATGACTTGAGAAGATCAACGTATTTCTGCAAGCATGATCTTGTTAGTCAGATCGTAGGAGAGTTTCCTGAATTACAAGGGTTGATGGGTGGTAAATATCTTTTAGAGGAAGGGGAGAATAGAAATGTTGCATTGGCTGTGATAGAGCATTATTTGCCTAGGGGTGCAAATGATACTTTACCTCTCTCAATCAATGGATCAATTCTCTCCATAATTGAAAGAGTTGAGTTGCTTCTAAGTATTTTTTCTAAAGGAGAAAGGCCTAGTGGATCTTCTGATCCTTATGCATTGCGTAGAGCAGGTAATGGCATACTGCAGATTCTTTGGTCTAAAGACTGGAATTTAGATCTCTATTCACTTCTTGAAAAAGCAACTAATCAATGGGCAAGTATCTTTTCAGATTCAGAGTTTACTATAGATAAGAATCTTCTACTTGATGATCTGACCGATTTCTTTCGACAAAGAATAATAACCCTTCTAGAAGAATCATCTATTGATATAGACCTTGTTCAATCTGTTGCTGGCGCGACTACCTCTATAAAGCGATTGTTGTCTGATCCTCTAGATGCAAAGATTCGTGCAGAACTCTTATCAGAGATGAGGTCAACAGGACAGCTCTTGTCAGTTCAAGCTGTAGTCACTCGGGCTTCTAGGCTGGCTGAGAAAGGAGATCTTTCAAGAACAATATTAAGCCCTTCGCTGGTCGTAAACTCTGATTTATTTGAGAAGGATAGTGAGCAAGCAATGTTAAAGGTATTGGAGTTTCTGGAGCCTATTGCAAGAGAATCTTCTGAACGTCAATATAAACAATTAGCAGAAGGTCTAGCCTCTGGTGCTGATGCACTGGGTATGTTCTTTGATGGCGAGAATAGTGTAATGGTTATGTCAGAAGATCTTGCAATTAGAAAAAATAGATTAAATTTGTTGAGTGTTCTGAGAAACCAGTCTTCTGTACTTGCAGACTTTAGTCAAATAAATGGCTAATAGATAACACTAACTTTGGATCTATAAATTCCTAGTTGCTTTCTGTTGTAGCTCTATTGTTTTCAACTTTTATACCCCCTTTAATAGTACTTACAGCAAGCATTTTGTTTACTTCTTCATCATCACGTACAGCACTTGGGACTGGTTTATAGCCAATTGGAGCAAGAGCACGACCCCTTAAGACAGATCCAAGTGTTAGGAATGTTAGCTTTAGCTGTTGCCAGGGTTTCATAGCAACAACTGTTTTATAGAGATAGCTATCAAATGTGAGACGCTGCACATCCATGTCATCACACATTTCTACAAATGCCTCTCTTGCTCCATCATTTGAATAAAAGATGTTTTGTAGTATTTCTAGAACTTTATATGTGGTTCCGTACTTTTTATCCCACTTTTTAAGATATTGCTTCAGGTCTTTTTCTGAAGGAATTCTTTTTCCATCTTGACTTGCTTCGACAATTTGTTCTGCGCACATACGACCGCTTTTTGCAGCAAAATAGATACCTTCTCCTGAACTCTTCGTGACATAGCCTGCAGCGTCACCAACTAGTGCCATCCTTCCAACTACCCGGCGAGGACGAGGGTGTTCTGGGATTGGATGTGCTTCAACTTTTATTACCTCACCATTGACCAACCTTTTCTTGGCTCTTTCTCTTACGCCTACTTGAAGGCTTTTAATTAATGACTGATTTTTTTGCATAGTTCCTGTACCTACAGCCACGTGGTCATATTTGGGAAATACCCATCCATAAAAGTCAGGAGACACATCAGTACCCACATACATTTCTGCGAGGTCTTCGTAATAGCTCATCTCTTTTTCAGGAAGTTTGATTCGTTCCTGAAATGCAATCGCTACGTTGTAATCCCCAGCATCCATTGCCTTAGCAACCCGACTATTTGCTCCATCAGCCCCAATGATTAGATCGACCTCTAATTGCTTTGTCTCTCCAGTCTTCTCGCCACTTGCATAGTCTGAATAGGTAAGAGTGTAGGGACCTTGACGATCAGTACCTGTATCTATTTTCGTGACAAGGCCATTGATGAGGTTTGCACCAAGCTCAGCAGCTCGATTTCTCATGAAGGCATCCATAACCTCTCTTCGGCACATCCCTATGTATTCGTTATCTGTTTCGCCATATACCTTGTCTAGGCTGATATCCACCTCTCGATTAGATGGAGAGATCATCCTCATGTTACGAACTTTTCGGTCGATGATTTCATCGGGAAGCTCGAATTCAGCAACCATGCATAGTGGTATTGCTCCCCCGCATGGTTTTGCATTATCAAGTTTGCGTTCGAATATCCAAGTCTTAATTCCTGCTTTAACAAGAATTTCTGCGGCACATGAACCACTTGGGCCTCCACCGATCACAGCTACTCGCAACATTTTTTAGGACCACCCCTGTGAGTTTCTATTTGAAAAACTAACACTGCCAGAAGACATCTTGTTGAGTTCTTTCAATTACCCCGTTACGATCGAAACATCAAACAATTGACTCTTCTGGCTTAAGAGGTGGCCGCTCAACCAAAAAATAGGGATGATATCCCAGTCGCAAAAAGGTCTCTCGGGCCTAGAAGGTTTGTTGGAAGATCGTTAAAATTCAACTTTCCTTTAGTTTTGGGATTTGGCGTTTTTTTCTCGATTGGAATAATAGGAATTGGATCACTTGTTGAATTTTCTCCGCTGAATCCTTCTAGTGCTGTTAATACCGAATCTGTGGAGTCAGATGGTCGACTTCTTGGACACTTTCCCTATCCAGAAGCTGATCCTGGATCATTAGTAAATGTTTACCCTGGGATATTGATGCATTCAGATACAGCAACTGCATTCAGAGCGATGAGGTCTGCGGCCGCCGTTGATGGGATATCTCTTAGTCTTCTTAGTGGTTATAGATCCCATGATTTACAGAAGGAAATCTTTTTTGAAATTAAATCCGAGAGGAACCAAACGGCGAAGGAAAGAGCAAGGGTTTCGGCTCCTCCTGGTTACTCTGAACACAGCACGGGATATGCAATAGATTTGGGGGACGCTACAAGGCCTGGAACTCATTTTCAGGAAGAGTTTGAGTCTACAGCTGCTTTTAGATGGCTTGAAAAGAATGCTGCTAAATATCATTTCGTGCTTTCTTTTCCTGTTGATAACCCTCATGGAGTGAGTTATGAACCTTGGCATTGGAGGTTTGAAGGTTCAGCTGATGCGTTACGGGAATTTGAGGAAGCCCGTAAAAAATCTCAAGTTTTTTAAGCTCTAGGTTTTACAATTGATTGGCATAGCGGAAGCCCTCTGCTCAGATATATCCTTTTGTTAGAGATGTTTTTCTGCAAATTGATAATCCCAGCTGATCTTGCCTCAAAGATCTCCGTCTTTTCTTCTATAAAGTTCTTTTGGTTATGAGTAGTCAAGTTAAGTCGATTCGAAATATTGCGATCATCGCCCATGTTGACCATGGCAAGACCACTTTGGTAGACGCACTTTTGACTCAGTCAGGTATTTTCCGTGATAACGAGTCTATACCTACTTGTGTGATGGACTCGAATGATTTGGAACGAGAACGTGGAATAACCATCTTGTCAAAGAATACAGCTGTTACTTATAACGAAACTCGTATCAATATTGTTGATACACCTGGTCACGCAGACTTTGGAGGAGAGGTTGAAAGGGTTTTAGGAATGGTTGATGGTTGCCTTCTCATTGTGGATGCGAATGAAGGACCCATGCCTCAAACACGATTCGTTTTAAAGAAGGCGCTTGAACAGGGACTTAGACCAATTGTTTTTGTTAACAAGATCGATCGTGCAAGAGTTGAGCCAGAAACTGCTGTTGACAAAGTACTTGACCTTTTTTTAGAACTGGGAGCTGATGATGATCAATGTGATTTCCCTTATCTGTTCGGGAGTGGGTTAGGTGGCTTTGCTAAGCCTGATATGGATACTGATAGTGACAATGTAAAACCGCTTTTTGATGCGATTCTTAGGCATGTACCACCCCCTCTAGGAGATGAAAGTAAACCATTGCAGTTGCAGATCACTACTCTGGATTATTCAGACTTTTTAGGAAGAATTGTCATTGGTCGAGTCCATAATGGTGTAATTAAAAATGGTCAAAATGCTTCTCTAATTAAGGATGACGGAAGTGTTAAAAAGGGACGAATTTCTAAATTGCTTGGATTTCAAGGCTTGCAGCGAGTTGAGATAAATAAAGCTTATGCTGGAGATATCGTTGCACTTGCTGGTTTCGAAGATGTAAACATTGGAGAAACGATTGCTTGCCCTGATGAACCCAAGGCTCTTCCTCTGATTAAGGTTGATGAGCCAACGCTTCAGATGACATTTGTTGTTAACGACTCGCCTTTCGCAGGTAAAGAAGGAAAATTTGTTACTAGTCGACAATTGCGTGATCGTCTTAAGAAAGAATTGCTTACTAATGTCGCGCTTCGAGTTGATGAAACTGACTCGCCTGACCGTTTTGCTGTAAGTGGTCGAGGAGAACTTCATTTAGGGATTCTCATTGAGACAATGCGGCGAGAAGGTTATGAGTTCCAGGTTTCCCAACCCCAGGTTATTTTTCGCACAATAGAAGGTGTTTCCTGTGAGCCTGTTGAAACCCTCGTTATGGACGTTCAGGAAGAAGCTGTAGGGGCATGTATTGAAAAACTAGGTGTTCGTCGTGGTGAGATGAAGAATATGGAGACAGGAAAAGATGGACGAACTCAACTGGAATTCGTTGTTCCATCTAGAGGGCTTATTGGTTTTCGAGGTGAATTTATACGAGCTACTCGTGGAGAAGGAATCATGAGTCATTCTTTCTTTGAATACCGACCTATGTCTGGAGATTTTGACCCTCGAAGGAATGGAGTCCTTATTTCATTTGAAGAGGGAACATCAACTTTCTATGCGCTCAAGAACGCTGAAGACCGAGGACAGTTTTTTATTACTCCAGGCACTAAAGTATATAAGGGCATGATAGTTGGAGAGAATAATCGACAACAAGATCTTGAGCTTAATGTATGTAAGACCAAGCAACTTACAAATATGCGATCTTCTGGTGCAGAGGAGCTTGACACTCTTCAATCACCTGTTCAGATGACTTTGGAACGAGCTCTAGAATATATAGGCCCTGGAGAGATGTTGGAGGTTACTCCGGATTCGATTAGATTAAGAAAATTACCTTCTAAGAGATTGGTTAATAGTAAAAAATAAATTGGATAATTACTTGTTAGGTTTACATTCTGACCCAAGATTTGTTAAGGCCATATCTCTTTTTAATCAGGCTGAGTGGTATCCAGCTCATGATCTTTTTGAAGAGATATGGCATGAAACTAATGGCCCAGAACGTACAACTATTCAAGGCATATTACAAGTTGCAGTTGCTGAACTTCATTTAGAAAATGGTAATACAATTGGTGCAACAATACTTTTTGGAGAAGGTTTAGGTAGATTGAGGACTTTGGGGGTTCCAGACCTTGGACTTGATTTGATAAAGCTTTGTAATTGTGTTGAGGAAAGGATGAAATTGATTCACGAGAACTCAGACCTAAGTTCTTCTAGCTTTCCTTTCTTGTCATTAAGGCCTTAATCCTTCGACTGTCTCTCCATGTAAGGTTGTAATTAGTTTTGAACTCTACTCGCTACAACATGTCTCAGGGGTCTAGTGCTGATAAGACTCATATGTTTATTCAACTTTATTCTTTTTCAATTAATCCTTGGATTGGCTTTAAAATTAAATTAGAAAGCATTTCAATTTTCTTTGTTGAGTTGCACCATTCTTTAAAGTCAATGACTCCTTCTCCTGTAATTAGTTTATTGGCTAGTTTATTCTCCATTGACTCAAATGCTCCAATTCTTATAAACCTTTCCTTCGATATTTATAATTACCAATGAGCCTATCTTTATCAGAAGTTGCGCTTAAATTGTCTGGCCGTCTTTTGGTCAGTAATGTCTCCTTAATTCTTAACCCTGGTGAAGTTGTAGGACTTCTAGGCCCAAACGGGGCTGGGAAGACAACTACTTTCAATTTAATTATCGGTCTTTTAAGGCCTGATTCAGGACAGGTTTTACTTGATGATCAACCGATTAGTGATTTTCCTATGCCTAAGCGTGCAAGACTTGGCATAGGTTATCTACCTCAGGAACCAAGCATTTTTCGATCTTTGACAGTTCGTCAGAATCTTCAGTTGGCGCTTTCTGAGGGCCAACTGAGTAAATCTCAATCACGTGAACGCATACAAGAACTCATAGATAGTTTCAGGTTGGGGTCTTTTCTGGATAGAAGAGGCTATCAACTTTCTGGTGGCGAGCGTAGACGATGTGAGGTTGCCAGGGCTCTTGCTGTTGGCTCTCAAGGCCCCCGCTATTTGTTATTAGATGAACCCTTCGCAGGAGTAGATCCTCTCGCGGTAGCTGATTTACAAGAATTGATCAATGCTTTAAGAGAACGAGGTATGGGGATTCTTATTACAGACCATAATGTGAGAGAAACTCTTGCTATAACAGAGCGTTCTTATATTCTTTCTGATGGAAAGATCCTGGCTTCTGGTAAGTCCGATGAAGTATCTAATGACCCTTTAGTTCGAAGACATTATTTAGGGGAGGGTTTTCAGCTTTGAAAAAATTGCCTTTAGCTAGTTACCAGAATTCTTTTGGTTTTCTAAATAGACCCTGGAAACTTCTGTTGTCGAGGTGGAAAAAACTACCGCTCCTGGATAGATGGATATTGGGCGAGCTTTT
The DNA here is from genome assembly GCA_003278365.1 of Prochlorococcus sp. AG-363-M17. Lineage (GTDB taxonomy): Bacteria > Cyanobacteriota > Cyanobacteriia > PCC-6307 > Cyanobiaceae > AG-363-P08. The sequence continues at coordinate 40,276 of QCFS01000012.1, forward strand.
CTCACCTCTTGTTTTTGCTATAGCTGCTTTTACCGTAGTTTCTCTTTCTGTCGGTGTAATGTTTGATTTAGTTAGAAGAATAGTTGAGTCTGGGCTCCCAATATTTTCAGCAGTTAAGATTTTAGGTTTAAAACTCCCTGGCTTTTTGGTCATTTCTTTCCCAATGGCAACGTTGATGGGAACTCTGATGGCTTATGGAACACTCTCTGCTAATAGTGAATTAAAAGCTTTAAGAAGTGTTGGCATAACTACCAAAAGGATAGTAGCCCCTGCATTGCTATTGTCTTTCTTTATGACAGCAATGACCTTTTTCTTTAATGACTTTATTGTTCCTAATGCTAACCGTAATGCTGAAGTCACCCTTCAGAGAGCACTTGGAAGAGCTATATCAACAGAGAAGGGTGATGATATTATCTATTCGAGGTTTGGTGCAATAAGTTCATCAAATAATGAAGACCTGAGGAAAGGATTAGCTCAATTGTTTTACGCAAGAGAGTTTAGAAGAGGGGAAATGAATGACGTAACTGTGCTTGATTTCTCCAGGTTAGGTTATACCCAGATGTTGACCTCTAAAAAAGCACTATGGAATGAGAAAGAAGCTAAATGGGAATTTTTGGATGGGCAAATTCTTACTAGAACTCCAAATGGAAGTAGTACATCAGCAGTTTTTGATCGCTACTTATATCCTTTGAGTTCAGCGCCTTTGCGTATATCTAAGCTCTCAAAGGATGCTAATAATATGACAATTTCGGAGGCAATAGAGGCGCAGAAACTATACGCAGAGGCGGGAAATCGTAAGGAAGCAAGACGCATGAAAGTTCGCATTCAAGAAAAATTCACCTTGCCTATGGCGTGTCTAGTTTTCGGTCTTATTGGCAGCAGTCTTGGCGCGAAACCAAATTCGAGAACAAGTAGAAGCCAAGGTTTTGGCATCAGTGTCGTTTTGATACTTATGTACTATGTCTTGAGTTTCAGTTTTAGTTCTTTAGGTGTAAAGGGCGTCTTGATGCCTTTTGTTGCTGCCTGGTGTCCCGTTTTTATCTCATTGTTTAGTGGTGGATTGCTGTTGCAGCAGTCAAGTCGCTAAGTTTTTAAAGAACTCTAAAACTTTTCCTCTTTGTGGAGTTTCTCCTTGCATTGGCTTTTAGGCCATTAGTTGGTTCAGATCCTGTTCTTTTGCTTGGCCTTGCAGCATTTTTTTTGCTTCTCGTGGCTATGCCAATAGCTTTTTGGGCTATTGGAGGAAAACAGAGCTCTTCGGCAGTGACAGTATTTATAGCTGCATCCAACTTTGTTTTGACAGCACAGTTGATTTCTCGTTGGTGGCAGTCAGGACATTTCCCGGTAAGCAACCTTTATGAATCTCTTTGTTTTTTAGCTTGGGCTTGTACTTTGACTCAATTGTTGGCTGAACGTGCTTGGCCTTCTCCTTACGTCGGGGCAGCAGCTACTCCAATGGCACTTATATCAGTTGGATTTGCAAATTTTGTATTGCCACAGAGCCTGCAAAGTGCATCACCTTTGGTCCCTGCTCTTAGGTCAAGCTGGCTTGTGATGCATGTGAGCGTAATTATGTGTAGTTACGCAGCCCTTTTAGTGGGATCTCTTTTCTCACTTGCTGTTATTTTTCTAGATAAAGGTAATCAATTACAGATTAGAAGTAGCTCTTTAGGTGTAGGTGGATTTAGGAGTTCAGAGATGATTACTAAAATGAATGGAACTGTAGATAACTCCCTTAAATTGAGCTCAATTAATTTAGGCCTTAATGAGCAGTTAGATAGCCTTAGTTACCGTGTTATTACAGTAGGTTTTTTGCTCCTGACAATAGGTTTAATTAGTGGATCAGTTTGGGCAAATGAGGCTTGGGGAACCTGGTGGAGTTGGGATCCTAAGGAAACATGGGCTTTGATCTGTTGGTTCTTCTATGCGGCATAT
>QCFS01000013.1 GCA_003278365.1 Prochlorococcus sp. AG-363-M17
TTTTGGAGGCGGTGGACTTTTTGGCTTTTTTGTACTTATGGCAATAGTTGGAGTATTAGTAAACGCACTTCGCGGAGGATCAGCAGGCGGAATTAACACTGAAGTCTTAGATAGACGAAATCAATTCGCTTCAAATTCTCAAAGCCAAGTGATGATGGCAGAGGTCCAAGTTGGACTCTTAGCAAGTGCCAAAGATCTTCAAAAAGAACTAAACGAGCTTGCTGAATCTGCAGATACACAAAATCCCTCGGGATTGCAAAGACTTCTTCAAGACACAACCCTTGCATTACTTCGACAACCTCATTTATGGGTTTACGCAAATACAGAGTCAGGAAACATACCTTTTAGTTCTGCCGAGAGTACCTTCAATCGCCTCTCGATGACCGAAAGAAGCAAGTTAAGCGCAGAAGTTACGTCTAACTATTCGGGCGAACTAAGGAAAGAAAAGAATCAGAACCATCAAGACGATGAAGGTTCGACCAATGAATATATCGTTGTGACTTTATTAATTGCTTCAAAGAGCAAACTAAAACTCAGTGAAGCCTGCTCAAGTGAAGTGTTAAGAGAAAACTTACGCATACTCGGCTCAATATCCTCCTCAGAGTTGATGGCACTCGAAATAATTTGGCAGCCGGAAGGTGCTGGGGAGATACTCAGCGCTGAAAACCTGGTCACCTCTTACCCCAATCTTCAGCATCTTTAAGGAGACAAAACCCGCAAAAAAAAACCTCGGAGGATTTCTTAATAAAATCTTTCGCCAATATTGTGCAACACGAACACAATCAGGGGGCCAACACAGATAACTTGACATGAAGTTATTTTTTTTCTGGTGTCTGCCTCTTCAGCCCCTGATCCTCGCGCAATGAAATGGAAGACAAATGGCGAGCTAGATCAGCGTGATCTTTCTGTCCTTGTAGAGCGATTACTAGATGTTGAATCACAGAATCACAGCCATGAGCTTTCAAGGCTAGGTAGCAAACACAACGATTCTCAGTAATTCTCCCCAAACACCCTTGCGTTGACCAAAGAAATACTCCAAGTTTTAGTCAATAAGCAAGAAATTAATGAGGCCTAGAGTTATTGAATGGGTCAACACCCCAGTCCTAATGGAGGCTATTCTTAGGTATGAGCAAGGCCGCCTGCCAAGATCAATGCGATTATGGGTTGAGGAGGTACTTGAGATGAACGCAAAAGAAGATTCTTAGTCATTGCCAGAACAATCTTTTAACGGCAATTGCAATATTCTCAAAGCAGCCATAGCAGCTCCATAACCGTTGTCGATATTTACCACTACCAATCCAGGGGAACAGCTCGCGAGCATCCCTTCCAGTGCAGTCTTGCCTCCTATGCTTACTCCATAACCTACTGAAACAGGAACACCTATAACAGGTAGCGAAACCAACCCTGACAAGACAGTAGGCAAAGATCCTTCCATTCCGGCACAAGCAATAAGCACCTTTGCAAGTTTTAGTTTGTCTAAGTGGCGAAGAAGTCTTTTTAAATAAGCCACGCCAACGTCCGACAAAAAATCAACTTTTATTCCATGCCACTTCAAGGCTAGCTCTGCCTCAGATGCCACAGGCAAGTCACTGGTGCCTCCACTTAAAATAATCACCTCTGCTACGGATGTTTTCGGCTGAATAGGTTGACCTAAAGTTAAACATTTTGCCTTGGAGTGAAAAGTTATCACAGGTCCCATGGTGCTTAAAACATGCTCAGCTTTCTTTTTGTCTACTCTGGTAACTAAAGCCAGCTCACCTTCAGCCTTAAAGCAGCGCAGAATATCAACAATCTGTTCTTTTGTTTTATTCTCTCCCCAAACAGCCTCCACCATTCCAAGGCGACTTCGGCGATTTATATCGAGTCTCGTATGCGGATTTATCACTGCGGACTCAATTCCCCTTCATATATCAAAGGGAAGGGATTTCCACTTTTTTGACCTGTTGAGACTCTTGCTATTTCCTCAAAATCTTTCTGAACCTTAGATATTTCTATACTTGATATACTCTTCCAATCTTTACGACTTGCCCAACTAATTAGAACAATTGCCTCTTGACTCTTTTCATCCCATAGTAATTGCCTTCCTAAAAATCCACTTTTTTTAGCTAGCCAAGGCTCCCAACTTTCTCTTTCAGCTTTTATCCAGGCAATTCGCTGTTGAGAAGGCACCTTGAGTCGCAGGTGCTCAATTACAATATCATTATTCATTGCTGATCTAACAACATTTGGGCTTACAAAGAAAATACTGATAATACAGAATAATGATAATAGTATTCCAGAAATCTTGTATAGAAAATTTCTCATAATTTATGCAAAAGAACAACTGCCTGACAGCTGATTCCTTCTTCTCTACCTTCTGGTCCTAATTTTTCATTTGTAGTTGCCTTCACGCATACAACACTAGATTCTAACTTCATTCTTTCAGCAAGATTTGTTCTCATTAAATCAATATATGGTTTAAGTTTAGGCCTCTCTGCAACCACAACGGCATCAACATTAACTACCTTCCAACCTTTATTAAGTACAAGCAAAATTACTTCTGAAAGAAGCAGCATACTATCTGCTCCTTTCCATTTAGGATCTTCTGGTGGAAAATATTTCCCAATATCACCAAGCGCAAGCGCTCCAAGAAGTGCATCCATAATTGAATGCACTAGAACATCCGCGTCACTATGTCCATCAAGCCCAAGACCATCAGGGTGATCTAGAGCAATACCCCCAATAATTAAAGGTCTACCTGAAACCAAACGGTGGATATCATATCCAATTCCTACTCTAAAGCTCACAATTTCTTTAACGGATGCATCTATTGTCGGCAATAATGAGGGATCTTGCTTGGCATGCCAACGAATATATAAATCAGGTCTTCGCAATTTGGTCCTAATCACGCGTTGAGCTTGACGCCAACTAGCTATAGCTTGATGATTACCACTTCTTAAGACATCTGGAACAACTATTCCACGAAATTCAGCGGGCCTTGTGTAATGAGGATGCTCAAGAAGACCAGAACTATGACTTTCGTTCAGCAAAGATTCTGAGCACCCAACAGTTCCAGGCAAAAGCCTAACTATGCCATTAATAAGAACCATCGCAGGAATCTCACCACCTGTGAGGACAAAGTCTCCTATTGAAACCTCTTCATCTACAAGCGTTCTAATCCGTTCATCAAAACCTTCATATTGGCCACATATCAGAACCAACTGGTCGTAATCAGCAGACCATCTTTGCAAATCAGTCTGTCTCAAATCACATCCCTGAGGAGTGAGCAAAACAGTCCTTGTCTTTTCTTTCCGCGGAATCGACTCAAACGCTTGAAAGACAGGCTCGGGCATTAGAACCATGCCTGGCCCTCCTCCATACGGGTGATCATCAACCTGGCGATAGCGATCTTTTACGAAATCACGTGGGTTATGAATATGTATCTCAGCTATTCCCGATTCGAAAGCTCTCCCTATTACTCCAAGTTGGTCCAAAGACAAAAAAGCCCTAGGGGAAAGGCTTATGACATCAAGGCGATAAGGCGCCATATGCTTTTAATGAACTAAAACCTAAATGGAAGCTTGGTAAACCAAGAGGCAATCTCAATGTGACTCCTTAAGGGAATCAATGCAAATTAAAAATCCAATCGTCACAGAAACCAAGACAAGGATTTGGTTGTTCTCAGTCAACTATCTGCATATCCGAATTCAGCAAGTCGTGATGGCTTCATTCTCCAATCTGGCGCGACCTTCACAAATAATTCAAGATAAACAGGTCCATTTATCAAATTTTGCATTTGGGCCCTGGCACCCTTCCCTATTGTTTTCATCATGGAGCCACCCCTTCCAATCAAAATACCTTTTTGACTTTTACGCTCGACCAAAATAGTTGCCAAAACTGCTATACATCCCTGCGAATCTTTCCTCCGTGATGACCGAGGCATTTCTTCAAGACGGTCAATTTTTACTGCAACACTATGAGGGATTTCTTCTCGAGTATGTAAAAGAACTTGTTCCCTAATCAGCTCAGCCAATAATATCTTCTCCGGTTGATCAGAAACCATTTCAGGAGGATATAGCTGAGGCCCTAGCGGCATGTAATCAATCACCCTCTTTATTAACTGTTCACACCCATCTCCATTGGCCGCACTACAACTAAATACTGGCCAAATCGTTTCTGAAAGTAAGTTCTTATATTCAGAAAATATCGAGTTCCTCTGTTTTTCCAGGACAAGATCCCACTTGTTCAGTGCAACTATCACAGGTATTTTCTGCTTCTGAAGCAAATTTACTATGAAGGAGTCACCTCCTCCTGGCTCTTCAGATGCATCTAGCAATAGCAAGACCAAGTCAACCTCTCCAATTGCTGAACGAGCACTCTTGACCAGTCTTTCACCTAAAAGGTGATGAGGTTTGTGGATACCAGGAGTATCTACAATCACTAACTGAGCAATTGGCGTTGTAAGAATTGCCCTAAGACGGTTTCTAGTCGTTTGGGCAACAGGGGAAGTAATAGCAACCTTCTCGCCAACAAGTTGATTAACCAAAGTCGACTTCCCAACATTTGGTCTACCAATAAGAGCTACGAACCCTGAACGATGGTTTTGTGAAGGAGATTCAAGACAGGTCATGGCTTTGAATAGGAATCAACCAATGGCCTGCTGCTGCCACTTCAAAGAATGAAAGAAACAGAATCAGACTTTCAAAAAGCAATCGAGTTTTCAATGCTGTGGTGTAAGGCTTGGGAAGAAGGTGAGCTTAGTGATGAAGTCCTTGCTGACAAGGTTTCTGAATTAACTAATAGTCTTAATGGTGTTCGAGGTTTTCTAGCATTTTGCCTTTCTAGCGATTGCCCGCTATTAGACAGGCTTCCAGAACCATTAGTAATTCAACTAAGAGCCTCAGGAGAAATCGTTATTGACATAACAGTAAAAAACTTAGCCATGAGTACTGCAATGGCGATACATCATCAAAGAAATTCAGATAGAAAGACACAAAAGGTATCCGAAAGAATAACCGAAAGATGCTCAGAATTACTTCGTTTACTTGAGCCTAATGCTGTTAAGAGAAGGCTAGAAATATTAATAGATGGTATTGAGGGGAAAGGTGCTGATGTGATATTCCTAAAAAAATGGGGATATGATCAAGAACAAAAACAATCCATAAGATCAAGCATAAATAATGTGGCCGAAAAAAAATAGGGCCACTAAATGACCCCATTAAATTTCTAATAAGAATGACTATCGAGTAAGACTAGTCACGTCTGCCGCCACCTTGCAGGGCAATCATTAGGCGCAAAATGAACACAAATAAGTTTATATAAGTCAAATACATTCCTAAAGCCCCAGCTAAATATTGATCATCTCTATAAGTCCTGGGCATTGTATAGAAATCAACAAAAGACATGCCCACAAAAAGTACCGTTCCGAAGCCTGCAATCATTAATTCAAGTCCTGTACTACCAAACATTCCTGGAGCGAAAATTCCTCCAACAAGTTGAACCACCATCGCAATAATCAAGCCAATCAAGCCCAAACCAACAACCCCAGAAAGAGCCTGTCCGACACTGTCGCTCATGCGTCTTCCTACAACTGATGCAATAGCAAAAGTTATTCCGGTTGCTAATGCTGCTGTCCCAACTGAACCAATACCAGCTGCTCCTATTGCAATTGCAACTATCCCACTAAGAGTAAAACCTGTAAGAAGGCTATAAGCAGTAAGTAGAGGCAATGCTGTGGAGTTGTTAGCCTTCATGGCTACGTTCTGAGCCACAAAGAAAAGTATTAGGTTTCCTATAAGAGCCACCCAGAAAAAAGGCATGAACAAACCTGGGTTGGTCACTTGTAAAGAGAGACCTCCAATAACACCACCAGCGGTGAGAATCATCCCCCCTCCTACATAAGGAAGAGCCTTGTTAACTACATTTGGGCCTACAAGGGCACTTGATTGTGCCTCTCGTATTGCCTGTTGGAAATTGCTGCTTGCTGGCATAACGAACCAGATCACTGGACTTGTTTACTTTGCCAGTAAAAAAAGTTTCCTGCAGAAACTATTTGTGCGGATCACCCTATCGAGGGTCTAAGGACTCATAAGCCTCAATGACTCTCTGAACAAGGTGGTGACGAACCACATCTTCAGATGTGAGTCTCGAAATGGCTACTCCCTCAACATTCTCAAGAACCTTAGAAGCCTCGATCAAACCACTCATGTTCCCTGCAGGGAGATCAACCTGGGTGGTATCTCCTGTAACAACCATTCTTGATCTCTCTCCTAGCCTTGTCAGAATCATCTTCATCTGTGAAGAAGTGGTGTTCTGTGCCTCATCAATAATCACAAAAGAGTCTTCCAAAGTTCGTCCACGCATATAAGCAATGGGTGCGACTTCAATAACACCTTTTTCCAAAAGGGTATTTGTTTTTTCTGACCCCAACAAAGAATGCAGTGAGTCATAAAGAGGTCGAAGGTAAGGGTCAACCTTCTGCTGTAAATCTCCAGGCAAGAAGCCCAATCTTTCCCCAGCTTCTAGGGCAGGTCGAGTAAGAACAATACGTTGAATCTTGCGATCGACAAGCATCCTTACTGCCAAAACAGCTGCTAGAAATGTTTTACCAGTTCCTGCTGGTCCTATTGCAAAAGTAAGATCATGGGTCTCCATCGCCTTTATATATTCCTTCTGCCGAAGAGTCCTAGGCCTAAGAATTCTTCCACTCTGATTACGTGCTAAAACCTCTTGACTTAATGAAGCATGATCTTCTTTATAGCCAGTGTCTAGAGCTTTAAACGCTGCTTTTAGATCAACAGCTGACACCACCTGTCCCTCCTGCCAAAAAGGGCGTATCAGCTCCAACACACCAACGGCTCTTTCTAATTGGGTAGGCAATCCAGCTACAACCAACTCCAACCCACGGATAACTAATGAGGCTCCTGTCCACTTCTCAATTACATTTAAGGTTTCATTGCCTACTCCACCTAAAGCAAGGGCTGCATTGGAATCTGGCAAATCTATTATGAAGCGACCTTGAGAGGTGGCTTCAGACATAAGACAGTTAGGACTCAGTTGTTACTTCTTCAGCCTTTTCATCAGCTGGTTTTGAAGAAGCAACTTTTGATGATTGGGACTTTTTGGTTTGATCCAGGTTCTTCGTTACCCGGGGTCGCTTATCTATTAAGCCACCCTTTTCAAGCAAAGATCGAACAGCATCAGTAGGTTGAGCGCCTTGACTTAGGCGCACCCTCAAAGCTTCAGTATCCAAACGTGTTTCCTTAGTACGTGGGTTGTAAAAGCCCAACTCTTGAAGGGGTCTCCCGTCACGTCTTGAAGTGCTATTGCAAGCTACTAGACGAAAACTCGCTTCTCGCTTCTTCCCAAACCGCTTTAGGCGGAGCTTGATCATTGTTATTGAGTCTTTAAAAAGGTCTTAGATGAAGGCACATTAATAAATCAATGCACCAGGAATACACAATAGCCTGTCAATGCTCAAAGATCACCAAAACCCTTTTTCTTCTTGATTGGTCGCTGACGCTTTATACCACCTCCAGGATTTCGAGAAGGTCTTCCTGACTGAGGAGAACCAATACCACCAGCTTGTCCAGGCATTCCAGGCATTCCAGGCATTCCAGGCATTCCAGGCATTCCAGGCATTCCTTGGCCGCGTGACATCTGCTGCATCAACCCACGCATTTTCTGGAAATCCGCCAAAACCTTATCCACATCTGCAGGACTATGTCCACTACCGATAGCAACCCGTCTTCTTCTGGAGGGCTGAGCTGCCAAGAGTTCTGGCTGGACTCTCTCATTAGGAGTCATCGATCCAATCATTGCCTCTATCCGCTTGAACTGCTCCTCTCCTTGCTGCAACATCCCATCATCGATTTTATTCATCCCTGGAATCATCTTCATTAACCCACCCAAAGACCCCATCCTTTTAATTAATCTCATCTGTTTCAGAAAATCAGAAAAGTCAAAAGAAGCCTCTTCAAACTTTTTCTGCATTTTTTCCACATCGGCAATCTCAACTTCCTTCTGTGCTTTCTCTACCAAAGTAAGAACATCACCCATCCCAAGAATCCGACTTGCCATACGTTCAGGATGGAAGGGTTGTAGGGCTTCAACTTTCTCTCCAGTACCTATAAACTTAATTGGTTTCCCACTAATCTTTCGTATAGAGAGCGCCGCTCCTCCTCGAGAGTCACCATCTAATTTCGTGAGGACTGCACCAGTAATTCCAACTTTTTCATGAAAGGATTTGGTCAGCTCAGCTGCTTCCTGACCAATCATCGAATCAACTACTAATAAAACCTCATCTGGTTCAACAGAAGAACGAATCCGAACCATCTCCTCCATCATCTCTTCGTCTATCTGAAGTCGACCAGCAGTATCTACAAGAACAGTGTCAATTGATTCCTCACGGGCTTTAGCAAGACCAGCAGCAGCTATTTCCTCTGGCTTGAGTTCAGGTCCCAACGAAAAAACATCAACGTTTATTTGTTTCCCTAGCGTTTTGAGCTGATCAATTGCAGCAGGTCGATAAACATCAGCCGCAATCATCAAAACACTTCTTCCTTGCTCTTTAAGATATAAACCTAATTTTGCAGTTGCAGTTGTCTTACCAGCCCCTTGAAGGCCTGCCATAAGAACAACTGTTGGAGATGTTTCTGATTTTGCCAACGGAGAATTACCTCCTCCCATTACTTCTACAAGTTGTTCTTGAACAACTTGTATAAACTTTTGTCCCGGACTTACACCTCTTACAACTTCAGCTCCAATCGCTTTCAGGCGAACCTCTTCAACAAAGTCACGAACAACTGGCAGACTGACATCCGCCTCCAAAAGAGCACGCCGCACATCTTTTAATGCAGCCTCAATATTAGTTTCGGTAATAGCATCCTGCCCCCGAAGACTTTTTACTGCATCTTCAAAACGGGCCGATAATTCATCAAACATAAGGTCAAAAAAAATAAGGTCTCAGGAAGGAATAAATAAAAATTTTTAAATCAAATTACGACCCACTTATATAGGCTTGCAACCTCCATGCATCATTATCTCTTCCTAAAATATACCTCACCTTTAACTCCGGCAATGAGGTCATACTTATCGTCTTACCATTCTTAGCTATTCGTTTATCCCGATAATCAATCACTGCTATCAATTCAATACGCTTTGGGGTCCTACTAACTAGATCCAAAGAAGTTATTTTGGTAAATATGTACTGCTTCTCTCCTTTGGACCTATCTTTAGATCTTTCAGATATAACTCGCTCAATCAACTTAGGCCTAGCAATCTTACTAAGGGCATCATTATCAAATCCGCTCAAAGTGGCTGATTTAGCTTTCAACCAGGACTCTACTAATGTCTTAAGTTCTAGTAAATCTGGATTATCATTATTTAGTAGTTTTACATCGGACAAGCCTTCAAATCCCTCTTTTGATTGATAAGATTGAGCAGTATTTATATCTGAGTTCTTGCTTTTGATAACAATCTCCTTACCTTCAATATCTTCGGAAATGGATTTAGTGAGCCTAGGTCTTTGGGCAAGATAAATCCAAGAAATGTAAATGCCTGCAGTAAGAAACAAGAAAATACTAACGAGTCTAAAAAACTGAGAGTATTTATAAATGCTTTTTATTAAATCAGTGGAAGCGATTGTTCTTATTTTTGTCAAGGCAAGTGATACTCCTTTTAGGTCGTTTGATTTAGTTGAATATTCATTATTGGCAACTAATTCTTGTTCCTTAACCTCGTATGGCTCAGATTTAATATCCCAATCAAGTTCTTCATCTAAAGGCTCATCCATTGACGAAGAGTCTGTAGATGTTCCTAAAAAGAAGGAAAATCTTCTACCAAGAATTCCATTCTTTTCTAGGCTCTCAACAAAATTCTGAACATCTCTATCTGCAAACCAAGCTTCCAAGTCAACTTCCTTGGCATTTACGTCTCTATAAGCAGGAAGCACATCTCTTCTCAACCAGTCGCGGCAATAATCGCAAAGCGCTGCAAGGCTCTCTGAAGGATAATTTTTCAACCACACTTGCAAACCCTCATCTGGGCTACTAAAGAATCTTCTTTTTGCGAGCTCTACATCTGCCAATAAAAGGTCCAGACATCCAAGCAATGGCAATGGATCAACTCCTTCAAGCTGAAATCTTTCAAGATGCTTTCGCGCCTCGAAAATCCTTTCAGGCTTTCGATGATAGAAACCATCTGCCACAAGAGCCATTACACGCAGAAATCCAGCATCGGCTGAACCATTTCTCTGCCATCCAGTAAAAAGATCTACTTGCTCCTGAACTGTCAAGAAGTTTCGAATTTGGTGAAAGAAAAGCTCAAACTCGGACTGTTCCAACCCTGATTCAGGGAGTGTCTGACTTTTACCTTCAAGACCACCTCTTTGAAGAACAAAGCTATTAAGCATCCTTAAACCCTCGTCATGAGATTCCTGATCACCAAGGTCTCTACTTAAAAGATCAAGAATGCGATATGGGAGCAAAGCCGCTAAATCATCTTCAAGAGTCTTTCTCTGTTCATGCAGCTTGCCCATTCGCTGCAACAATTTGACCCCGTCTCGCAACAAAGAGGCTGCTGATTCGTAATGCCTATCTTCTTTTTCTTGCAAAGATGCTTCTTTACAAGCCAACGCTGCGACCAAAGTCAGGTCTGCTTCTCGTCCACTCCCAAGGGCCGGGGCCTGAGGCGGCTGCAAAGATTGCCTGGCAAGACGAAACGCCTCATATGCAGCCTTGGCCTCCCACAAGAGCATCAAGCCTCCGACTTCTCTGGTCGTAGAGATCTCAAGACCAACTGCTCCTTTCAACAAAGCAGCTTCATATTCCTGACGTCGGGAAGAATCAGAAAGCAGCTCAGCTGAGAGTCTCAACAATTCAGCTCTTTGTGTTAAAGCTTCACGGGTAAAGCCTTCTTCAGGAAAATTATCAAGTCGAACCTGGAGCGTACGCAGTACAGCCTCTGCCTCAGAAGCTGGGCTAATACCCAGTAATCGGAAATGATCGATCGGGAGGTCCACCCTATGCTCAGCACTTGAGATAAAACTCTAGACAGTGTAAGGAGTTTTGCCTATTCCCAGTCCCCAGGATCTTACAGTCTTAAACCAAGTGAGTGAGAATGTACATGAACAAGTCCACAAAAAGTCCTGCAAACACAGCATTATCTGAAGCTATGACAGCAAACGAGCATGCCGAAAGGCTTTCTAAAATTGTCTCAACAGAGCAATCAAGTATTGATAAAAAAACTGGATTAGAGATTTTTCGGGACATGACCCTAGGCCGCCGATTTGAAGACAAATGCGCAGAAATGTATTACAGGGGAAAAATGTTCGGATTTGTTCACCTATACAACGGTCAAGAAGCAGTTAGCTCAGGAGTAATAGGTGCTATGAGAAAAAAACATGACTGGTTCTGTAGTACCTATAGAGATCATGTTCATGCTCTCAGCGCAGGAGTACCTGCTCGTGAAGTAATGAGTGAATTATTTGGCAAAGAAACAGGTTGCAGCAAAGGCAGAGGAGGTTCAATGCACCTTTTCTCTAAAGAGCATCACCTGCTAGGCGGGTACGCCTTTATTGCCGAAGGTATTCCAGTAGCCCTTGGATCAGCATTTACTAGTCGATACAAGAAAGATGCCCTGGGGGAGCAAAACAGTGATGCTGTCACTGCTGCTTTCTTCGGAGATGGCACTTGCAATAACGGTCAATTCTTCGAATGCATGAATATGGCTCAATTGTGGAAATTGCCAATAATTTTTGTTGTAGAGAACAATAAATGGGCGATTGGAATGGCACACGATCGTGCAACTAGCGACCCAGAGATATGGAGGAAAGCAAGCTCATTTGGAATGGCAGGAGAAGAAGTAAATGGGATGGATGTTCTAGCTGTTAGAGCTGCTACTCAAAGAGCTGTAGAACGTGCACGCGCTGGAGATGGTCCAACCCTCCTTGAATGCCTTACCTATCGCTTTAGGGGGCATTCACTTGCAGACCCAGATGAGCTAAGAACAACCGAAGAAAAAGCATTCTGGGCAGAACGCGATCCACTGATTGCCTTAGAAAAAGTTCTTATAGAAAAAGACCTAGTAACTAAGAATGAGCTCCGAAAAATTGAGAAAGAAATAGATAAAGAAGTAGAGGATTCAGTTGAATTTGCACTAAATGCACCTGAGCCAAAGCCAGATGAGCTCACACGATATATATGGGCAGATGACTAGGGAAAATCAATAGTCCATTAAGAGAAAGCTGAGAAATCAAATCCCCCCTGGAAGCTTTCTAGTTAAATTTCTCAATTTTCTAAGAGCCTTTAACTCAACTTGACGAACTCTTTCTCTTGAAACCTCCAATAGCCTCCCAATCTCTGCAAGGGTATGGCGCTCATTGCCCTCTAACCCAAAGCGTAACTTCAATACATACTGTTCCTGCTCACTCAAGTGAGCCAACCATCTAACCAATTGTTCTTGATGAATACGCTGTTCAACAAGTTCTAACGGTTCATCCAAAGACGAGTCGGCAATAAGATCTCCTAAAAAGCTACGTCCATCATCTCCATTAACAGGCGCATCTAAGCTACTAGTTGTCAATGCCTGTCTGAGTAAGGAGTCAAGCTCCTCTACAGGCATGTCCATTTCCTCTGCAATCTCTAATCGACTAGGCATAGCACCTAACTTATGAGCCAAATCAAGACTTACTTTTCTTATCGTGGTAAGCCTCTCACTCAAATGAACGGGTAAACGAATTGTTCGTGACTGACATGCAATTGCACGAGTCATACTCTGACGAATCCACCAAAAAGCATATGTTGAAAACTTATATCCTCGAGTCGGATCAAACTTCTCTACAGCCCTCTCTAAACCAAGAGAACCTTCCTGAATCAAATCGAGTAGTTCAAGGCCTTTACCCTGATATTTCTTTGCCACACTTACGACAAGACGTAAATTCGCTTTCATCATTCTTTCTTTAGCTCGACGTCCTATACGGATCATTCGACGCTGATGAGAGGTTAGCTTCTCACTGGTGTCTGGCAATGAATCATCTTCTGTGAGACTCATCATGGTTTGAACTTGATTTCCAAGCTCTATCTCCTCTGCAGGAGTAAGCAAAGGAATCCGGCCAATGGTTGCCAAGTACCAACTAATTGGATCGCTACTTCTTCTTTTGTGAGAATCAGTAGCTTTGGGAGCTGAAGAAACCATTTCTGGTTATTCCCCGTTTTGAATAACGGGACTTTCCTACGAATATTGCAAAAGAGCCTCTGGTTTCAAAAAGCCTTCATATTCATGCGTGGAAAAGTACACATTTCGAGAGAAATGTTCTCATTCACAACAAATTCAAGTTCTTATTCGCACAATTCATGGATTGAATGGAAATTGTTAGCTCCTCAAGAGACTTAGCTATTTTCGAAGCAGAGCTTCCTTGTTTAGATCTTTTACCCGCCTCTGAATGAAGAAACATCGCCAAGGCAAGTGTTTCAATCTTGTATTTATCTAGCGAAGTCACACCTATACCTCCTAATCCAGTGGCATATCCAGCAAGAAGATCTCCTAATCCACATCTTGCCGCAAAAGGAGAAGTCTCCGAAAGTTGCCAGATTTTCCCTGAATGATCAGCAACACAACTATGAGCTCCTTTCAGCAATACCCCTATCCCACAAGATTGTGCTGCTTGAAAGGCTGCATCAATAAGATCAGCAGTTTGAATCATTGGGAACAAACGACGAAATTCTGCAATATGTGGGGTTATCCAAGAAGGTCCGTTACGATCTTTTAACCATTGAAGTCCTCCAGGGACTGCACTTATTTGGTTAAGAGCATCTGCGTCTAAAACCAACAAGCCTTTAAATGGGGCAAGCTGATGACCCCAAATATCAAAAAAAGAGTTATCAGGAAGGTCACCCAATCCAGGGCCTATCAAGATTGAATCCAGTCTCTCTAAATCAATCTTAGAAAGAGATTTACCAAGATCTAACTCAGAATTATTTTCACAAAAAACCGCATCTTCTAGAACCACTTCAGGAATAAGTTGCCATAAACCAGACCCCACTGTTCTAGGTACTAATGCTCTCACTGTCCCTACACCACTAGCTATCGCGCCCTTGATAGCAAGTAAGGCAGCTCCAGGGAACTTAGAACTACCTGCTATAACAAGTGTTCTGCCTCGCTCATATTTCATTGCATTAGGCAGCAGTCTCGGCCAGCTAATAGTTCCTAAATCAGAAGAAAAGATAAGACGAGGTTGGCTAAGAGGTAAGTCACTGAACAAATTTTTGTTTAGTCCGATATCAATTCTTTCGACACGTCCAACATGCCTAAGAGCACAATCCTGAACAAGTCCTCTCTTAATCAAACCAACCGTGAGAGTTGTAGAAGCAACAGCAGCCCCTTTTGACAGAATTCTCCCAGTATCTGAACAAAGGCCAGTAGGTATATCAAGACTAATAAGTCGGCCTGGCTTTAGAAACTCTCGAGAGATAAAAATCTCTTCCAAAAAAGAAGGAAGAGGACGTGTTTGAGCTAACCCAAATATTCCATCAATCCACAAAGATTCAGAATCAATTTCAGGGGGGGTTTCAAGCTCCTTAATTCCTAACCACAAACAATACTTCAAATGTTTTTCAGTCAATGTCTTTTTAATCGGGAATGGGCACCAAATTTGGACTGGAATGCCAGCTAAATACAATTCTCTAGCGACCACCAAACCATCTCCACCGTTATGCCCAGGACCAACAAGAACAACTACTCCTTTTTGAATCAAATCTTTCCTGTGATTTATCCAACAAAACATTGCCTGGCCCACTTTTTCCATTAAGGCAGGCACTGGCATCCCACTTCTAAAGAGCTCCTCTTCAATAACCGTCATCTGATTAGCGGTTACCAATAGATGCTCGGCATCAAATGGAGGCCATATCACTGGAATTGAGCTAGAAAAAGAATGAGAGTTAATCAATAACAATACCGGAATCAACCGAAATCAACCTGAAACGATCATGTTCGAAACCTCATCAGCGACACGCGCTGGTGCTAAAGCTATTGAGAGATTGCGACACTTGCCTGGTGAACATTCCGCAGTTGTAGGGCTATCTGGAGGCGTCGACAGCTCTCTTACCGCAGCTCTATTTGTCGAAGCGGGGTGGGAAATTAATGGGCTAACCCTATGGTTGTTAAGTGGAAAAGGATCATGCTGCTCGGACGGTCTTGTTGATGCAGCAGGAATATGCTCTCAACTGAGCATTCCACATCATGTAGTTGACTCTAGAGAGACATTTGAAAAGGAAATTATTAATACTCTAATTAATGGATACCAAGAAGGAATAACTCCTCTTCCTTGCTCTCAATGCAACCGTTCTGTAAAGTTTGGACCAATGATTAATTGGGCTAAAGAAAACCTTAATATCAATACAATTGCAACTGGTCATTATGCCAGAGTAAGGATGAAAGATGAGCAGTTAATCACTAAGAATATCCCTGGAGGTAGCCAAGGAAGAAATCAACTTCTAAGGGGATGTGACCGAAACAAAGATCAAAGTTACTTCCTATATGATCTTTCACAAGATATTCTAGAAAAAGTCATTTTTCCATTAGGTGAATTAACCAAAGAAGAAACAAGAGAAGAAGCCGCAAGATACAACTTAAGAACTGCACAAAAACCTGAGAGCCAAGATTTATGCCTTATAGATCTGCATGGTTCAATGAAAGGATTTCTAAATAGTTATATAGAAAGTAAACAAGGTGAAATATTACTGTCTGATGGCAAACTAATAGGACATCATGATGGAATTCATAATTTCACTATTGGCCAAAGGAAAGGACTCGGGATCTCTTGGAAAGAACCTCTCCATGTAATCAAAATTGATGCAAGCAAAAATCAAATTATTGTAGCTCCAAGGTCTCAGTCAGGAAGATTAACTTGTGAAGTAGGAGCGATTAATTGGGTCTCAATTCAACCACCTCAAAAACCAATTATTGTTGAAGCCCAACTCAGATATAGAAGCAAGCCCGTTCAAGCAAAACTTATTCCAGTTGAAGCAAATCAAGAAGATGCAAAAAGGTCACGACCTTATAGATGCAGGTTAGAGTTTACGGAAGATCAATTCTCAATAACTCCAGGCCAAGCAGCAGTATTTTATTCAGGGGAAGTCCTTCTCGGAGGGGGGATAATAGACAAGTACAGAAATTCAAATGATTAATCAATGAAAACCAAACTTAGCCTTTAAATTACCGAAATAGCGTCCAAGTAATCCAAGAATTAAAGCGCAAATCAAGGGAGTTTCTCTAACCCTATTATAAATAGTGACTTCATCACGTAGATTAACTTTTGCAATACCAATTCCTTTAGTAAAAGAAGGGAGTAGAGGCAATATCTTGCCCGA
The DNA here is from genome assembly GCA_003278365.1 of Prochlorococcus sp. AG-363-M17. Taxonomy (GTDB): domain Bacteria; phylum Cyanobacteriota; class Cyanobacteriia; order PCC-6307; family Cyanobiaceae; genus AG-363-P08. The sequence goes on from QCFS01000013.1 coordinate 16,347, forward strand.
AGGAAAAAATAATGATGTGGGACCTGTGTTTGCAACACTTAAAAGATCTCTACCAGTCTCAATACTTCTTAATTGCGCAAGAGATAAAAATTGCCTTTGCAGAGAAATTGGATATGGATCCAAGTTCGAAATAGAAGCAATCCATTGACCTCCATCTCGAACTGCACTGGCCAATGAAGTTCCATCACTTAACTCATAACAAATAGCAACTGCAACTTCAGGACCATTCCATTCGAGTAATCTTGAATAGTTACCAGGTTGAACACCTCCTACAGCTGAAAGTCCTGGAAGTCGAACACCAAATATTGATGGAAGCCATTCGCCTAGGGGGACTAGCCTATATTTGTCAATAGAAAGAGAAGGAGCAATCTCTCCTTCATCAAAAACCAATAGAGAACTTCTTTGCTCTCCACCCTTCCATCTAAAACCTCCGATCAGCAATGGAATAGACGCAGGAGATTTCAGCTCTTGGCCAAGTTGGAGAGTTCCTTCTGGAGCGACAAGTAAACTAGCCTTATCTTTTTCAAGTTCCTTTAAATTATCATCTAGTAATACTGGGATGTTTTTATAATTGCCTGAGAATTTCTCACGAGTAGGAACTGCTGTCTGCCAAAAAGCTATAGATATATTATTATTAGAGGGAGTAGGGATCAAAAGAATCCAACCAATAACATGGACAATCACCAATGAAAAGGATCCTATAATAATTGTCTTTTTAACGGATTTCCCTCTTTTCCAGGATGTAAATACATGACAAATCCACCATCCTATTAGTAAATTAATTGCTGCCAAACCACCAGAACCTACCCATCTAGCCAATCCGGAAATAATTCTGTCTTGAGGAAGAAATGATTGACCAAGTCCTATCCAAAAAAAAGGCGATTGCGCTAGCAGAACTTCTGCAATCCCCCAAACTGAGGCCATAACAAGAGCTTGAAAGAACTGATCTTGCTCTGATGCATTAATCCCTGCCTTACCAAAAATAATCTTGTCGGCCAGCGTCCAAAATCCAACAAGAATTGCTCCATAAAGACCACATAAAAACCAAATTAATAATGTTATTGGAAGACTTAAGACTTGGGGCACCCCAATCCAAGTCAACGGATGGAGCGCAAGCAGCCAAGAATGACTAACCAAAACAGCTGAAAACCCCCAAAAGCTTGCCATCGCTAGTGATCCTCTAGATGCCCAAAGGACAGCTACTCCCAGGGGGATCAGTATGGATAAGCCTTGTGAAAGACCAAAACCAACAGCACATCCGCCTAATGCGCTTTTGATCAAAGAAAGATATTGCTCTTTACTCATCTCCTAATTCTATAAAACGAATAGAATGAAAAACAGTGTGTAGAGACTGAGAAAAGCCTTCAAAGAACAAAAGTTCCAAGACCAGCATTCCTGGAATGTCTTAGATAACGATTTTCGTTTTAAACAGAACTTCTGCAAGAATGTAGAGAATCCATCCATCTTTTAAGTGCGAGAAATTTTCGTCAGTACCTGCATCTTTATCTCATGCGTTGCCATTGCAATTGCAAGCCAAATCATTTCTCCTACTGATGTTGCCGCATCAAATCAAATTTCAGCATTGCAAGAGAAAGCAAAAGAGATAGTCAAAACCCCTACCCAAGAAGCAATTTTTGAGCTCGACCCTGACGATCCAAATCCAACCCTATTCGCTATGGCACCTCCAAAAGAAGCAAATAACCCTTCTATCCTTGGGGAGCCACTTGAAACAGACAAAGCACGGGTTACTTCTAGTGGTCTTCGCATTACTGATCTAGTGGTAGGTAAAGGCGCTGAAGCAACAGCAGGCCAAACAGTTTCAGTCAACTATCGAGGCACACTCGAAGACGGGAAAGAATTTGACAGCAGCTATGGACGGGGTCCATTCACCTTTCCCCTCGGTACAGGTCGTGTCATAAAAGGATGGGATGAAGGCGTTGAAGGCATGAAAGTAGGAGGGAAGCGCAAGCTTGTTATTCCTCCTGATCTGGGTTATGGAAGTCGCGGAGCTGGGAGAGTCATTCCACCCAATGCAACACTTGTGTTCGAGGTGGAATTGCTTGACGTTATTTGATCAGTTTTAAATTGGCTTAAACAGGTCCAGTCATTCCCAATTAGTCGGTTGTCCAGCTAGGGTGTGGTTAGGATTTCTAATTAAAGAGAGATGTTGCGCTCGGCACTTTCAAAGCTTTTCAATATCCTGCCCGCTCAAACAGTTAATGCTCACTGTGATGGGCCATGCGGTGTATACGATCCTGCTTCAGCACGTGTTGCTGCCGAAGCAGTTCTTTCCATGACCAAAAAACTTTTAGCCATGGAGGCACCTCAAGCAAACGACCATGCTGCATGGACTGTTTACAACAACACCTTTGCGAGGTTTGTAGCAATCAAAGAAGACCAGGCAAAAGAAACTAAAAAGGAGCTCTTGATTCTTTGGACTGATTATTTCAAGCCAGAGCATTTAGCTTCTTATCCTGATCTTCATGACACCTTTTGGAAAGCGGCAAAACTATGCAGCGCATGCAAAGTAGGCATAGATCTAGCCAAAGCTGAAGAACTTATGCAAGCTGTTGAGAAAGTCCATCACATGTTCTGGAAGTCAAAAGGTCGTGCTGACGCCTGGATTACAGCAAGTTAAAAAATACAGACTAAAGAGAGCTGGTATTCGTTCTCTTTTTCTATTAATCACTGGATTCAGGAAACACTGCCGTGTGGAAGGAAATTCGATGCTTCCTACACTCCGATCTGGTGACTTAGTCATATATAAACCTATTAAACCTGGAGGAACAAAGCCAACGCCAGGCTCAATAGGGGTGATAAAGGATCCGATAAATACTTCTAGTCTGATTGTAAAAAGAATCCACAAAACTCATTCTCAAGGTATTGAGTTAAGGGGTGACAATGAGACCATGAGTAGTGATAGTCGCCAATTTGGAATTGTAAACATCAATAATCTATGTGGAATAGTTGAAGGAATTATTTGATAAATTCCAATTAAAAGTTTTTACTCTATTCAAAGCATTTGAAAAGTTGTCTTATGTATCCATATAAAGCCTGTAACCAAAGAAAGTAGACCAGCAAATCCAAACATCAAGGGCAAAGTCTTTCTACCTGCTCGCAGACTTGCACAAGAAATAGCACCTAAAACAATTCCCATTGTTGCAATAGAGGAGCCTAAATATGCTGCCATATATGCAAAGGCAGCCAATGGAGGTAAAGCGAGAGCTGGAATAACTGCTAAGAAATGACTGCCACCAGCTAAACCATGAAGAACCCCTAATCCAGTTGAAGCATGGGTATGACTTAGATGTTTCTTTCTACCTCGGAAATGAAAGTGAATATGAATATGATCATCTCCCCCAAAATTCCCATGATTATGTCTATGAGAATGAATATTTAAACCAAAAGCATTTCTTACTGCTAACGCACCAACAACTATTAAGGATATGCCAACAAAGAATTCTGCCCAATTCGACATTCTTTGAATATGCGCAATATCCTTGAAAACGATGGCAATTAGCGAAAGGCCAAGGACTCCAGCAGAGTGACCCAACCCCCATGCCAAACCATTCCAAATAGCAAGCCTAGGGTGCCTCAACGCTGACGGGGTCATAGCCACCAAATGGTCAGCCCCACCAACTACATGAATTGCTCCAGCAGCGATACCAGTAACAATACTGATGAGCATAGAAAAATTGACTCAATTAAATTCTGCACTATTAAGGGCTCACAAAATTGTTTTTCCCCCACATGCACTTCCAAATGTGGTCAAAAGCAAACCTTTAAAGCTTGGTCAACTTAGTTAAGGCCTTACATATATCCTCGCTTCTCATAAGGGCCTCGCCTATAAGAACTGCTTCTGCGCCATCTAAAAGCACCCTCTTAAGATCTTCACGAGTAAACAATCCAGATTCACTAACCAAAAGTAAACCTTGCTCCTTTAACTGCGAGCCAAACTTTTTTGCAAGCTTTGCAGTAATCGTTAGGTCAGTCCGAAAGGTAGCAAGGTCTCGATTGTTTATACCAATTAATGAAAACTGTCCGATATTTAACACCCTTTCCATCTCATTGGAATCATGAACTTCAACAAGAACAGTTAACCCCAGAGACTTAGCAACCTTTCCTAAGTAGCTCAGGTCCTGATCAGAAAGAATTGCTGCAATTAATAAGACAGCATCCGCTCCCGCTGCTCTTGCTTGAAAAAGTTGATAAGGCATAAGGATAAAGTCCTTACAGAGGATAGGGATATTGACTGTTTTACGGACCTCAACAAGTACCTCAAATCCCCCTTGAAAAAAAGTTTTATCAGTAAGCACAGATAGGCAAGTTGCTCCTCCCTCTAAATAGGCCTTAGAGATCGCTGTTGCATTGAAATCTTCCCTAATTACCCCTTTACTAGGGCTGGCCTTCTTAACTTCAGCAATTACAGCCGGTAAAACAGGGGCCGATCTCAAAGCATCAACAAAGTTCAAAGGTTCCGGTAATTCCAAAATCTTTGTTTTAAGTGTTTCCAAAGGGACTTTTTTTCTAGCTATCTCCACCTCACGATCCTTTTCCCAAACAATTTTTTCAAGAATATTTCGAGGTTCACTTTCTACATGAGGAATTGCATATTCCAAATTGGCAACTTTTACACTTGGATTAGGAGGTCTTCGACGGATTTGCATAGTGATTTAAGTAAAGATTAATCAAGGGATGATTGAGTTTAAAGGGTTTTATATTTTCTTAATTCAAGATTTAGCTAATTGCTTTAGAGCCTGTTTATAAGCGACTTCAACAACTTCACTAAGAGTAGGGTGAGTATGTACTTCTTTTGATAGTTGGGATACACTTTGCCTTCTAGCAATCGCATTTGCGATTTCTTGTATCAGGTCTGCAGCATGTAAGCCATATATATGTGCACCCATAACTTCTCCTGAATCTTTCCTAAAAATTAACTTCAACAAGCCATCACTTTCTAACTCTGCTAATGCCTTGGAATTGGCTTTGAAGTAACTACGAACACATCCAATATCGAAACCTTCATTATTAGCCAAATCTTTCGCATCCTGTTCTGAAAGGCCTACCGAACTTATCTCTGGATGGGTAAAGGTTGCCGCAGGAATGCTTCGATAATCAATCTTAGAACTCTCACCAAGAATATTATCAACTGCAACCGTACCCTGAGCAGCTGCTGTATGAGCCAGCATCAATTTTCCTGTTACATCACCAACAGCCCAAAGATGTTGAATTGGCTCATCGTTGACAAGAACTTGCATCCTTTCATCTACAGGAATAAAGCCTCGGTTAGTTTCTACCCCGACAGATTCAAGGTTCAATTCTTGACTTCTAGGAACTCTGCCAGTAGCAACAAGTACAGCATCAACTTCTAACTCCTCTACAAACTCTCTACTTTTTGCATCAGACAACTCAACTTTAACTGGACAGCCTGGCGAGACCTTGCTGGCAAGGACACCAGCTCTCGCATCAATATCCCTATGTTCAATTAAATGTCTCTTTGCGATTTTAGTAATGTCAGGATCAAAGGTAGGCATCACTCGATCAAGGGCCTCAATAACTGTTACTTCACAACCCAAGGCCGTATAGATGTCTGCAAATTCAAGCCCGATATAACCACTACCAATTATTGCTATCCAACGCGGCAACCATTCAAGATTTACGGCCTCATCACTCGTAAAAACAGTTCGACCATCTGTTTCAATTCCTGGAGGAACAAAGGGGTCAGAGCCTGTAGCAAGAATTACATCCTGCGCAGTGAGGATTCGATCAATACCACTAGGTTCTCTTAATCCAACTTTTTGAGAACCCTCTAATCGACCTTGTCCTTTCAAAATCGTTACTCCTGCCCTTTCAAGAGTTTTCGTTAAATTACTGCGAATCGTTGCAACCAATTTATTTGCATGTTCTGCAATTTTTCTTCTTTCAAATCTAACTGGAGCCGCATGTATACCGAAGCTTGAAAGATGCTCAGCATCCGCCAACTCCCTTACTCTCCCACTTGCTGCTAGCAAAGCTTTCGAAGGGACACAACCTCGGTTGACACAGGTTCCACCCATCTCACCCGATTCAACAATTCCCACACGCAATCCATGCTCAGAAGCATGTTTGGCAGCGTCAAAGCCGCCATAACCAGCCCCTATAACAATTAAGTCAAAGTCGAAACTTGCTTCAGTCACCGGTTCATATCTATTTCACTTGTCATTTTGACTCTTCTTCGCTCGAAGAGCATTGGGACAGCCACTGATGCCACATTTAGTGATTCCACAGAAGGGTTGTGAGGCAAAGTTATGAAATGATTACAACAACTTTGAATCCTCTCATGAAGACCTGAACCTTCGTTGCCAAGCACCAATACAGTTGGTTTTTCCCAATCAAGCTCCCAATAGGGCAAGGCACTTTTTGAAATCGAAGTGCCCGGAACGATTGAAGCAACAACTTGATATCCTTCACCTTGAGCAACTAACAATCTCTGCGCAAGAAGATCAACTGCGTCAATCTCAGAGGTTCCTCCCAACCGCTCATAAGGGAGGGTAAGCACAGCACCAGCAGATGCCCTGAGCGCTTTTTGACTAAGCGGGTCTGCACCTAAAGCCAACCACAAAATATCAACCTCTGCAGCCAAAGCAGTTCGAAACAAATTTCCCATATTTCCAGGGTCCTGCAAACGATCCAAAGCCAAAACGAAGTCCACTTCTTTCTTAGCCTTAGGCAATATCTCTAAAGGAATAACTGCAGCTACCCCATCTGGATTTTTAGTACTTAATGCGGATCTGAGAACATTTTCAGTGACCTCAACAACCAACGTTTGTTCAGTTAGTACTCCTAGAATCTCAGAATATCTCTCTATCCAATTACGAGTAGCGATAATCTCTATTGGGACATAAGAATTGTGTAAGGCTTCCTCTAATAAATGAGTACCTTCTAGCAAAAGCATTGAATGTTCTTCACGACCTGTCCTAGAACCAAGGTCCCTTAGCCTTCTAATCAATGGATTACTGGGACTTGAGATGTATTTCATACAAACATTTCTCTGAAGAATTATTGCTTCACAAACTCTGATGATTATGAACTTTAAATCCCTGACTTAATGACAATTTGCCCTCTACTAACTCAATTCCACTAACAACTGATATCTCTCCTTTAACTCCCTCTTGAACTAGATTTTCTATCATTTTCTTTACAACAAGATCTTCTACTGTTGATTGATCAATCAGATCTGGGGTCAGCCGTTCTACAAAGGAACCTAATTTGGATGCAACCAATTCGGATGAATTGGAAATTTTCAATAAAATCATCTTTAAAAAAGCTTCAAGCCAAATCAACATAATGCGGATGGGGAGATTTGAACTCCCATGACATTGCTGTCACTGGCACCTGAAGCCAGCGCGTCTACCGATTCCGCCACATCCGCAAGAAATTTTCGCCAAGCGTAACTTTTGCCAGATTACACACCTACTGGATTAGGTCGTTAAGAAGAATCGATAAAAAGCCAATGAAAGCAATGGCTTCAAGGAAGCCAAAACCATCATTATTCACTTTTACCTAATCTCCATAGTATTAACAGGCAATTGACAATCAACAAGAAAAAATGGCCTCTGAATAGGAAAGAAAGGCAGATTGTCAGGCCTTTGTTGCAATCGAGCCTCTGCACCTAGACGGCAGATTAGAAAATTGTCAAAATGAACAACCTTCATTTATCAAAGAATGTCCACTGCGGCAACAATCTCAAGAGAGATTCTCAAGCCGCACTTGAAGATAAAAGGAGGATGTCCATTAAAAGGCGAAATAAAAATAAGTGGTGCTAAAAACTCAGCCTTGGTGCTAATGACAGCAGCACTTCTTACTGAAGAGATCGTCAAGCTCAATAACGTCCCAAGTCTTACAGATATTCACGGAATGGAAGAAATACTTTCAGCGATGGGCGTCAATACCTCTAATTCCCCCAATGGGCTAAATCTACAAGCAAAACTACTCAGCAATTCAGAGCCTCCTTATCAGCTAGTAAATGGATTAAGAGCAAGTTTTTTCTGCATAGGCCCTTTACTTGGACGCTTAGGGCGAGCCAAAATCCCTCTCCCTGGAGGCTGTCGAATTGGAGCCAGGCCAGTAGCCGAACACATCAAAGGCTTAAAAGCACTTGGAGCAGTGGTAAGCGTTGAACACGGGGTGGTTTCAGCTTCAGTTCTGGGTTCTAAAAAGCGTCTTAAAGGAGCTGCCATTATTCTTGACTGCCCAAGTGTTGGCGCCACTGAGACCATTCTCATGGCGGCAGTTTTAGCAGAAGGTATAACAACTATTGAAAATGCAGCTCAAGAACCCGAGGTTCAAGATCTTGCGAAAATGCTAAACAAAATGGGTGCATGTATCTCAGGAGCAGGTGGACCGATAATCACCATTAAAGGAGTTCAACGTCTGCATGGTTGTGACTACACAGTCATTCCCGACCGAATAGAAGCAGGCACTTATCTAATTGCCGCTGCGATCACTCGTTCAAAAATTCATATATCACCAGCAATTCCTGAACACCTAAATGCTGTTCTTCAAAAATTAAGAGATTGTGGCTGCGTGATAGCAACAGAAATGGATGGGATCACTATCAATCCAGGAGAACTTACTGGGGTAGATATAACAACACAACCATTCCCTGGTTTCCCAACCGATTTGCAAGCTCCCTTCATGGCTCTTTTAGCTACTACGAAAGGCACAAGTGTTGTTACTGAAAAGATTTACGAAAACCGTATGCAACATGTAGCAGAGCTTCAGCGGATGGGCGCATCAATAAGATTGCAAGGAAATACTGCAGTAATCGAGGGTGTCCCCCAATTAAGTGCTGCCCCTGTTTCTGGGGGAGATCTTCGTTCAGCAGCGGCAATGGTTTTAGCCAGTCTTGCCGCTAATGGCACAAGCAAAGTAGAAGGGCTCAATCACCTTGATCGGGGATATTCAAACCTAGAACTAAAACTCAATTCTGTTGGCAGTCAAATTACTAGACGCCAATAAATAGAGGTGAAAGGTTCTGCACTCGCATAAAATCTAAAGAAGGGAGCGTGCCGGAATTGGTAGACGGACTCGACTCAAAATCGAGCGCCTTCGGGCATGTGGGTTCAAGTCCCACCGCTCCCACTTCATTAATGGGAACATATAACCGTTTGCCCATTGCATTCACAAAAGGTAAAGGCTGTTGGCTATGGGATAAGCAAGGCCACTGCTATTTAGATGCATTAGCTGGAATAGCCACCTGTAGCCTTGGACATAGCAATAGAGCACTGCGAATTGAACTATCCAAACAATTAAAGAAAGTCCAACATGTATCCAATCTTTATCAAATACCCGAGCAAGAGCAACTTGCTAAATGGCTAGTTGAGCACAGCTGCGCTGAGAAGGTTTTCTTCTGCAATAGCGGAGCCGAAGCAAATGAAGCTGCCATAAAACTCTCAAGAAAGCATGGTCATGTAGTTAGGGGAATTCAAGAGCCAGTAATTCTTGTAGCGAATGGAAGCTTTCATGGAAGAACCCTTGCAACTGTGAGCGCTACTGGCCAGCCAAAATATCATCGAGGCTTTGAACCAACTGTAAAAGGATTTCAATTTTTCCCCTATAACGACACCAAATCATTCGAGCGCCTACTTTATCGTCTTGAAGCTGAAGGTCCCAAGGTAGCGTCAATACTAATAGAACCAATTCAAGGGGAAGGCGGAGTGAACCCTGGCAACAGAGATTTCTTTCTTCGCCTAAGAAATTTATGCAATGAATATCAAATACTTTTTATTTATGATGAAGTTCAGATAGGTATGGGCAGAAGTGGCCATTGGTGGGGTTATCAACAACTTGGTATCGAGCCAGATGCATTCACCTTGGCGAAAGGATTAGGAGGGGGACATGCAATTGGAGCATTACTTGTAAACCAAAAAGCAAACTTATTTTCTCCAGGAGACCACGCCAGTACATTTGGGGGGAATCCTTTTGCTTGCAAGGCAGGACTAACTGTTGCCCAAGAGATAACAAGGATGAGTCTTCTTGAAAATGTCCAACAACGTGGGGAGCAACTTAGGCAGGGTCTTCTACAACTGATCGAACTTTTTCCCAATGAATTCGAAGAGGTTCGAGGCTGGGGACTTCTGCAAGGACTAGTTTTAAAAGACACTACGAATCTAACCGCTCAAACATTTGCCAGTGAAGCCATTAAAGAAAAACTTCTAGTAGGAGCAGCAGGAGAAAAAGTCATTCGATTTGCTCCTCCTTTAATCATTAATTCAAGAGAAGTTTCAAAACTACTTCTACGAGTAAAGAGAAGTCTTATTCGTTGCAAGTGAATTCAAGCAAGAAAATCAAATTGACTAGTGATTTAGGTGATTTAATTTCAAGTATTGATTCTCGTGGGATGGCTCTAGGAATAGACCGTATGCAAAGAGCCTTAAAACGGATGGGCAACCCTTGTGGCTCTATTCCTGCAATTCAAGTCATTGGTACAAATGGCAAGGGCTCCATAGCAAGCTTTATTGAAAGTGGTATTAGAGCAGCTGGAATCAAAACCGGTTTAACAACATCACCACATCTAGTTGATTGGAGCGAAAGGATAAAAACTAATGGTAAGAAAATTTCTAGGCACTTGCTGAGGCAAAGACTTAAAGAAATTCAATCCTTAGCCCAAGAAGAGGATCTCACACCTTTTGAATTCCTTTTAGCGGCCGCTTTTGATCATTTCGAACAAGAAAAAGTCGAGATACTTGTTTTAGAGGTAGGTCTGGGTGGTCGTGGAGATGCAACAACAGCTCATTATCATCGACCAATAATAGCCATTGGTGCAATAGGATTAGATCATTGCGAATACCTAGGCTCAAGTATCAAAGATATAGCGCATGAAAAAGTAGCCGTCATTTCTAAGGGTGCTTCTGTAATTAGTGGTCCTCAAAATGAAGAGGTAAGCAATATTATTGAAGAGAAAGCAAAACAAGAAGATGCGAAGGTTAAATGGGTTAAACCTATTCCCTTTCATTGGAATCTTGGCATCCCAGGAGATGTCCAAAGAGAGAATGCTGCTGTTGCTAAGGGAGCTCTTCAAGAATTAGCTTCTATTGGTTTGCCTATTAATGACAATCAAATAAGACAAGGGCTTAGCAACGCAAAATGGCCTGGAAGATTGCAGAGCGTCACATGGGGAAAACTACCTTTATTAATCGATGGAGCGCACAATCCACAAGCAATGGAACGTTTGGCAATTGAAAGGACCAACTGGGCACACCATGAAGAGGGCCTGAATTGGATACTTGGAATACAAGCCAATAAAAATGCTCCAAAAATGATTAACTTATTACTCAAACCAAAAGACATTGCATGGATTGTCCCTGTACCTAACCATTTAAGTTGGACAGAAGAGGCACTAAAGAATAGTTGCAAAGACATATCAACCCAACTGAGATATGCAAATAAAGTAGAGGATTGTCTATCAATAATTCATAACAAGGGCTGGCCCAAAACCCCACCTGTAATAACTGGCTCTCTTCATCTTTTAGGAGACTTATACGCAAACGAATTAATCAGTGATTGACTGATTGAGAAAAAGTCGAAAAGTCTACACATCTAGCCATCCCTTTAATTTTCCTGGATTCAAAAGTCCGTTCGGATCATAATTTTTCTTAGCCTCAACTTGATTTACGTCAACCAATCCAAGCCCTCCATCTTCAACCGTAATAACATGAGGATTAAACAAAACCGCCCCAAGGTCCTTGCAATGAGCAATTAACTCATACAAGCGATCTTCGTTATTCCACTTAACCAAAGGCAATGCCGCCAATCGCTGAGCCCCTTGTTGACGAACAACTTCTAAATGCCAAAGCAAGTCTTCTCCCCACCTTTGCTTGATTGTGTCCATAAAAACAAACTCTGGTTGGGGGAGAAGCATCTGAAGATAAGTCCATTGGCTATTCACTGCACGCATATGAAGCGTGGTGTGATTCCAAGTAAGTTCACGAAATGCTGTCCGAGACTGTTCTCTCTCTAACCCTAAACAATGAAATTCACCCCCCATTGAGTCTGCCAATCTTTGAATAGTAGTTATCCCATCAGGTGCGACAAGAAAGAGTAGACGATGCTTATTACATGACAATCTGGATAAAGCCGGTAGATGCTTAACAATATTTTTCTCTAATAAGGAAGCCAGGTTCAAATCAATAGCAGCATGCGCACAAGCATGAAGAAGAGCTACCGCTTTCTCCCAATCCTCACAATCAATGCACACCTCTTCCCATGGAATTGTTGGAGCAGTAGACAAGCTCAATGTCGAAATAATTCCATTGGTTCCATAGGCATGGTTAAGAGCTTCAGCTTCAAGAGCATCTAATCGCAACCGTTGAGGAGACTCCTCAACGGTAATAATTTCCAAACCCATTAAATGGCCAGGATCTCGCAAAAACCCCCAACGTACAGAACCTATTCCACCAGAGCCCCCCGCCACGAATCCTCCAATGGAAGCACTTCGCCAAGTGCTTGGGACCAACCTCAATTGGCGACCGTAGGCAGCTAAATAGCTTTGTAAATCTCTTAGTAGGCATCCTGGCTCAACAGTAATAACACCTGTTTTTGGATCAAAATTTTTTATTTTGGTCATAGCTCCCATCAGCATCAGTACTCCTCCCCTAAGAGGAACACATTGCCCATAATTGCCAGTTCCCGAGCCCCGAAGTGTTAATGGAACATCTCTTTTCCAACAAGCAGAAGCAACAAGTTCTATTGCTTCTTGAGATTTTGGTCTTACTACCAATTCAGGAGAACAATCCTTCAGGAGATCTTTGAGAATCGGAGAATAATCATAAAAGTCCTTTGAAAATCGTTCAAGCTCTCTGGGTTCGGTAATTAGATCTAAATCCTCACACAAGGTCAACTCGTTACATAATTCTTGAAAGGCTTCAAAGGAGTACATCAGCTATTGGGAGTATTTTTTAGGAGTTTCATATAAAACCCCATCGATCATTACTTTTCGCTTTGGTGGACTAGCAAGAGCTTTTGACCAACTATCAGCCTGCAAAATTACAAATTCAGCAGGACTACCCACTTGAAATGTGCCTTCCCAATCAAGGTCCATAAGATTCGCAGCTGAAGTAGTAAAAGGAGCAATACCTAAACGCTCCCACGGAGCTGTTTGAGCAAATACTAGAGAGATCGCCATTAACATAAGTGGGTCTAGATTCCCAACCGGGAACCAAGAGTCCTGAACATTATCTCCCCCAATTGCTACAACTACACCTGCTTGCTGCAGTTCTTTGATAGGTGCAAATGGGCGCACAGATGAAGAAGTCGATCTGTTTCCCCCTAAAAGCCATCCATTTGTAAGTGGTAACGCTACTACTCCAACGCCGTGGAAGGCCAATCTATCTGCCATTCGCCTTATTCGATTAGGCGACAGCAATCCCATGCTGCTGACATGGCTACATGTAACTGAACAAGAAATAGTCATATGGTCCAAAACATCTAACAACTGAGTCAAGCCCGCCGCAGGGTGAATCTCCCCCTCGTCGACATGAATGTCAACACCACAACCAAGATGATCTGCCAAAGCCAACATGTTTTTCAACTCCTCTCTAATAGAAGGCTTATGAAAGGGTGGAAGAAGAACTCCACCCAGCAAGGCACCTAATGGAGCTATACGTTTAGCAAAGTCAATTCCTTCCCGAGTACTCCAATAACCAATAGGAGTTAAAGCAACGAGCTGCATGTCAACAAGTCCTTTCCACTTAACTTTTAAAGAACTCAATGACTCCCAACTTTGATCAGCAACACTTCCAAAACTATCTATATGAGTCCTAATAGCTCTTAACCCATTATCCATTGCAAGCCATAAAGCTCGTTCTGCCCTTTGCGTAACGGATGTCTTTGTACGTTTTGAATGTTCAAGCAAGTTAGCTTCATATGCATCACAATAATTTCCCGAAAAATTAGGGAAATCTTTCCAAGTGAATACTTTGTCTAAATGTGCATGCGGTTCAACTAATCGTGGCAACACTAAATTATGTGAAGACAAGACCTCATTACTTAGAGGCCTAACACGTTTGACCTTGCCTTCAGCCCACTCCAAGCAAACATGACTTAGCCCCTCAATATTTGAGGTTATCGGCAATTCGTTTTTATCCCAAGCAATCAAACACCGCGGAATCCAAGCATTTATCTGATTCATTTTTCTTGAGTTACATTTTCATCTTCGACTTCGACATGAACGTTAATCGTAGAAAAGCGACCTGCTCCACCAATAGTCGTAATGGTGTATTTACGCAAGCTCAACAAGGGAAGGAACTCTTCTCCTCCTATTTTCGTCATATACAAACTGAAAAGCCTTGGATTCAATCTTGTCGTATATCTCCTCACAAAAGCAGAGAGCACCTCCTTTTGTGAGGCTAAGACCTTAGGACAATCTTGAACCCGAATACTCAAAGCCATAGAGATCCTCTCCTTATCACATAACTCCTTTCTCCCCAGTTCTACCAACTTCTCTCCGGCATATGTGCTGTAATGATCAAATGATGGATTGGTATAAAGCAATGCTGAAAAACTCCCTGCAATTGCAACAAAACCAAGCATCCAACTACCGAAGGGGGAGGGCCTTGAGCCAAACTGGAATCTAATATTCACTTATCGGTGAATTGGTAAATTCTTACCGACGCGGCGGGCGTCGCCAAGTGGTTAAGGCAGCGGCTTGTGGCGCCGCTATTCGGGGGTTCGAATCCCCTCGCTCGCCCTTCATCTTCAAAAAAGAAGCCAATCAACAATTCCAAAGAAACCTAAAGGACTCAGAACCAACTTTTTCCTCCTCATCATAAATAGAACCAAAAAGAAGCTTTTCTTTCTCCATAAGACTTTGATCACAAATACTCTTATGTGAGTGCATACCTAATAACATCTATATAAAAACTGTTGGGATCCCAAGATTCCTTCTCAAACAATTAATGCCTTAATGCCTTGAACGCTACATCTTCAATTGACTCCCGAAACAAATTCTCCGCTACGGATAAAGCTCGGGGAAGCTATTGGATTACGACCTTTGGCTGTCAAATGAATAAAGCTGATTCAGAACGAATGGCAGGAATTCTTGAATCTATGGGATATCAACAAGCAAATGAAGAACTCCAGGCAGATCTAGTCCTCTATAACACCTGCACAATACGAGACAGTGCAGAGCAAAAAGTTTATAGCTATTTAGGTCGGCAAGCCCAGCGCAAAAAAAAGAATCCCCATCTCAAGCTTGTTATTGCTGGCTGTGTTGCCCAACAAGAAGGAGAATCACTTCTTAGAAGGGTGCCTGAGATAGATCTGGTTCTAGGACCACAACACACAAATCGACTGGGAACGCTTCTCGAGCAGGTGGATAGTGGCCAACAAGTTGTTGCTACAAATGAGCTACATATATTGGAAGACATAACCAGTGCAAGGCGTGAAAGCAACATATGCGCATGGGTAAATGTTATTTATGGATGCAACGAACGTTGCACATATTGCGTTGTACCTTCAGTAAGAGGGAAGGAGCAATCTCGTAAACCTAGCTCTATAAGGAAAGAGATAGAGCAACTTGCACAACTTGGCTATAGAGAAATCACCTTACTAGGACAAAATATTGATGCCTATGGGAGAGATCTCCCAGGAATAACGAAAGAAGGTAGAAGAGAAAATACCCTTACTGATTTACTTGAATATATTCATGATGTCAAAGGAATTGAAAGAATCCGTTTTGATGCATTATGTCCTTAAAGGAACATTCTGTTTTGGATTGTTGATATGGTTCCTACTTTTTGCTGCTTCTGCAACTAATAGTCATCGAATCCAAGCTTGACCAGAGTGCAAAAGGCATAGGTTTCTCTAGTTCAGTTGACGTTTCGGCTCGGAAAATTGTAATTCCGGCTTTGATGGGTCTGTCATATCGATGCTCATGCCAGGCTTGTTCCGAATGTTAGAAGGCAACTCCTTGCTGAGATGTGCAATGGCCTTGAGTTTGCCTAAAAGTCTCCCTCTACTTAGGCCAAGTTCGATCATCCCTAGGTCCTTGGTCTCTAGATTTAGCTCTCCTTTTGGTGACAAGATTATTCTTTGTAAGGGACTGCCTAGATGATTTCTGTTCTTTAACAATATGGAAATGCTTTCTTTATGTTGCGTGCTCCATCCCTCAACTGAAAGAGAGCTCGTAGGCTTAGGCAAGCTCGTTAGAAATTTTATTGGGATCCATTCTCCCTCCTTGTCAACGAGTCCTTTTTCTGTAAGATCGCCTTTTAGCCTTGTTGCATAAGCAATTGGTTCTCTTTCTTGGAGATGAATCTCTAATGATGGAGGTATTATATGACGACGAACAATTGCCGATCGCACTGGTAGTTTTCTAAGTATTGACTCTTCAAGCTTATTAGGGTCTAATGAAAAAAGTGTGAAAGGAAGAGATAACTCCGACTCGCTAATCACCACTGTCTTTTTTAGATTATTGCTACCCTTTATTTTGATGTTTTGCGCATCAATAGGACGCCATCCATTAATAATAAGAACCCAAAATATGGTTCCTGAAATCATCATATGAAATGAAATTCTCCATAAAGAAACAAAAAATAGTTTTCTTTGCTTTAATTTATAAGAATGATTGGGACTAATCTTTGAATTGGCTTTTGGCCTTGAAGATTTTTTTGGGGTTGTTTCATTTATCACAGGTCACAACGAGATTTACCCATTAGTTGATCCATCCATTCACGAGCCTGCTCTGCATCAGTAAATGGAACATCCATTTCTTGACCACTTCCAATAAGCCTTAGCCTGCAGCGACCTTGGGACTCTTCCGTTAGTGGGGCTTCTCCGGAAGTAAGAGACATCAATTCAAGAAGCTCTAATTTCGTAATATCAAATGACCCCTTTTGATTAAAGCTTCCAGCTTCAAATGTACTCCAGCTAAGTACACCTTCTTTTAACATTGCACCACCTGAGCTATCTAGTTTGGAAATCTCAGCGCCTTTTGCCCAAGTGCGAAATAGATTTTGTCTACGTCTTTCAAGCCATCCTAAGGCGGTTAAAAGCCCAAAAGCTAGTAGAAGTGGAAACCAGAGCAGTCCGTGAATCATTTGATGGCCAAAAGGCGAATTTTTAAAGAGCTTCTTTTGGTAGTTCCATTATTCTGTCGCTGTATCAACCAATTTGGCCACTAACTTTTCGAGATTTATACCAGAGGCTTCCCAAAGTAAAGGGTACATACTCTGAGAGGTGAACCCTGGAAGGGTGTTTATTTCATTGATCCAGAGGTTGTGATTTTCTTCGTTATAAAAGAAATCTACTCTGGCCATGCCATAGGCTCCAATTGCTTGGCAAGCTGCTATAGCTAGAGAACGGATTTTGTTTGCAATGTGATCTTGAATCGGAGCGGGAATTAACAAATGACTGGCTCCTTGGGAATACTTTGTCTCATAGTCATACCATTCGCTACTAAAACGTATTTCTCCAATAACTGATGCCTGGAGATTTTCGCCACCTAGGATTCCGCATTCAAGTTCTCTGGCATTAACTCCTTGCTCGACCACCAGTCTTTTGTCATGATTAGCAGCCTTTTTTATTCCTTCCAGAAGTTCTTTATTGTTGTTAACTTTGCTTATTCCTACGGATGAACCTAGGTTGGCGGGCTTAACAAAGCATGGATAAGTAAGATCGTTTTCTATTTGATTGATAATTTCAGTTAGTTTTGTTGGTTGACTTAAATCATCAATATTTAAATTTTTGTATGGAACTTGAGATAGACCGGCTGAAGAGAAAGCAGCTTTCATTGCAATCTTATCCATTCCTACAGCTGAACCTAATACTCCCGATCCTACGAAAGGCTTATTCATGAGCTTAAAGAGGCCTTGAATTGTTCCGTCTTCTCCATTTGGACCATGAAGAACTGGGAACCAGATATCGACTAATTTGCTTTCTTTTGGGAATTCACTTAAACCTCGCTCGCAAATTGCAGGAGTGTTTTTATTATTCTCAATTGGGAACTTCCCGTCTAGAACTTCATTGGCAATACTTGACCCCCTCCAACATCCTCTCTTGTCTATATAGATTGGGACTATATTGAATCTGTTTTTATTCTCGCCTTGACTCAATGATTTGATAATAGTAATCGCTGATTTAATAGATACCTCATGCTCTCCTGATTCACCTCCAAAGACTACTCCTACAGAACTCTGTTTGGATGACATGCTTTATAAAAACTTAAGAGGGCAGTTGAAGGGATTAGTAGGAATCTGGTTCTTATAGAACTGGCGTGCCACTAAGAGAGAAGGCACGCACTTGATTTATATCTACTTGAACAAGATCACCCGGACTAAAGGTTACACCATCAGCACCTTTTGAGTTAAAGAATGTAAGACGATTAGTACGAGTTCGACCCATTACTTGATCAGCTCTTTTAGGATTACTTCCTTCAACTAATATTTCTTCAGTTCTCCCTTTATATCTAGTGTTTCTTTGTAAAGCTATATTCTCAACTAATTGATTTATTATTTGTAAGCGCTCTACCTTTGTTTCTTCTGAAATCTGGCCGGGCCAGGTAGCTGCTGGTGTATTTGGCCTTGGTGAATAAGCAGCAGTATTCAGTTGGTCAAATCCAACTTCTTTTATTACAGACAATGTTTGATTAAATTGCTCGTCATTTTCTCCTGGAAAAGCAACTATTGCATCAGCACTTATTGCCGCATCAGGAACACGAGATCGAATACGTTCAATAATTCTAAGATATCTTTCTATTGTATAACCTCTCCCCATAAGTTTTAGGATTTCATTGCTTCCACTTTGAAAAGGAATATGAAAGTGCTCACAAACTTTAGGAAGACTAGCAC